>CAMEZU010000182.1 GCA_945947925.1 uncultured Verrucomicrobiota bacterium | reverse complement strand
ATGGCGTTTGAAAACGGAGTCAACTGGAAGCCTCTCGCGCCGAACGAGCGCGGGCGCTACGCCACATTCGGCGCCGCCGTCGACGCCGTGGGGCGCGCGCTGGCGGTCGAGCACAACGCCTTCTTCGACTCGCTCGTCGACGTGTGGACGACGCTGTTCCCGAATTCGCCGGCGCGGCCGGGGCGGTACGACGGGGGGCGGATCGTCCTCTACGTGCGCAGCGCGCCTGCGCTTTTCGCCTTCCGCTCGAAGCTTCCGGCGGTGAAGCGCAAGCTCGCCGAGCTTCCGGGTGCGCCGAAGCGCCTGGACCTCATCCTGGAGATTCGCAAATGACCTTGCTGACCGGACTTCTTCTCGCCGCGACCTTCACGCGGGCGATGCAGCCGGTCAATTCGCTTGACCCGATCCTGTCGCAGTCTGCCTATGACTCGCACGCGGTCCAGCTGATCTACGAGACGCCGCTGACGATCGACTACACGGCGCGTCCCTACCGTCTTGCACCGGGACTCTGCGAGCTGCCGGAGGTGTCCGCGGACGGACTCGTCTACACGTTCCGCCTGGTGCCGGACGCGCCGCTGGGGGCGGAGGACATCCGCCGGGCGCTGGAGCGGCTGCGCGACGTCGACAATACGCACGGGTCGTGCGGCAAGTGGACGATGAAGGCGGTCCGCGAGATCCGCGTTTCGGACCCGCGCACGCTGACGGTCGAGCTGTCCGTGCGCCAGCACGTCTTTCCGTGGCTGATGGCGATGAGCTATGCGGCGGTCGCCGACGCGAAGGGCGAGGGGACGGGACCCTACCGTCTCAAGTCGTGGCGGCGCAATCACGAGATGGTCTTCGAGCGCAATCCCGACTGGCGGGGCTGGGCGGGGAATCCGCATCCCTTCGACACGGTCCGCTACCTGGTCGTGGACGACCCCTCGACGCAGTGGCTCATGTTCCTGCGCGGCGAGCTGGACTGCCTCGACGCCATCGCGCGCGACAACTGGGGCGCGGTGATGCAGGCGGACGGCACGCTCGACCCGCGGCTCGCGGAGCAGGGCGTTCGCCTGTACGGCGGCCACGCGGCGCTGGAGATGCGCTACATCGGCATGAACATGCGCGATCCGGTGCTGGGGCGGAACCGCAAGCTCCGGCAGGCGCTCTCGTGCGCCTTCGACTTCCCGACCTGGAGCCGCTTCTACAACAACAGCATCGGCCGAGCGGGTGGTCCTGTGCCGTCCTGTGCGGACGGCTGTCTGGACGAGCCGTCGTCCTATCGCTTCAACCTGCGCAAGGCGCGTCGCCTGCTGGCCGAGGCGGGGTATCCGGGCGGAACTGATCCGCAGACCGGGCGGCCGCTCGCGCTGATCCTCTCGCTCGGGCGGCCAACGCAGGACAGCCGTGAGGCGGCGGAGCTGCTCGCGAGCTTCTACGCGCGCATCGGCGTCCGTCTCGAGCTTCGCTTCCTGACCTGGCCAGCCTTCATGAACGCGGTGAACAAGGGCGACGTGCAGCTCTATCAGATGGCCTGGGTCGGCGACTATCCCGACGCCGAGAACTTCCTGCAGTTGTTCCATTCGAAGAACAAGAGCCCGGGTCCGAACCACTCCGACTACGACAATCCCGACTACGATGCGGCGTATGACGCGGCGATGGCGGCGGAGACGGCGGAGGCGCGCGAGGCGCAGTGGCGGCGGTGCCAGGAGATCCTGCGGGAGGACTGTCCGTGGATCTTCACGCATGTGACGAAGAGCTATTCGCTGGTGCGCAGCCGGGTGCAGAACTTCGTGCCGAGCGACTTTCCCTATGGGTACGAGAAATTCCTGAGGACGGACGAGAAATGAAGACGCTGGTTGTCGATCGCTCCACGGACGAACAGTCCCTGGCGCTGGTGGAAGGAGAGGCGGTCGTCGCGGAGACGACGCTGGCCGGTACGGACTGCCGTAGCGGCGACTGGGTGCTGAAGGTGCGCGAGTTCGCGGGACCGGGCGCGCCGGACCGCATCATCGTCGGCACGGGACCCGGCTCGTTCGCGGGCATCCGCGCGGCTCTCGCCTTCGCGCAGGGCTACGCGCTCGGCTCTGGCTGCGAGGTCCTGGGCCTGCCCTCGCCCTGCGCGTACGCGCCGGCGGAGGGTCCGCTCGCCGTCGTCGGGGACGCGCGCCGCGAGCGGTACTGGATCGCGCTCTTCGACGGACCGAAGCTCGTGGTGCCGGTGTTCCAGGTCGCGAAGGATCAGCTCGAGCTCCGCGTTCCGCTCGGGACGAAGGTGGTCTCGCCGGACGAGAAGCGCATCGGCGAACTGCTGAAGGAGACGTTCGCGGACCGATTCGTCGCCGGCGCCGGCGCGCCGAAGGCGGGCGGACTCGCGCGCGCGTTCCTCGCGAACCCGAAGCTGCTCAAGCCCGAGCCTCTGCCGATTTACCTGAATCCCGCAGTCCGCGACTGATGGCGAGACGATGAAATACCAGTACTTCTACCAGACCAAGACGAACGAGAACCGGGACGGGTGGATCACCGCCAAGAACCGGGCGGAGGCGTATGCCGCGCTGCGCAAGCAGGGCATCCGTCCTTACCGTGTCGTCGGCGACGACCCGGTCCGGTGGCAGCCCTGGGCGATCGGCGCGCTGGTGGCGGCGCTGACCGTGGCGCTTGCGGCCGTGCTGCTGTTCCGGACGGCGTCCGCCGCGGACGGCCTGCCGGCGCGCCGCTGTCAGATCGTCGGCGAAGCCGAGACGGTCCGGGCGGGCGTGGCCGACGGCTGGGCGGCGGTCTTTCCGCTGAAGCTGGACCGTCACCTGGCGCTCTACGCGCAGCCGGGTTGGGCGGTGCAGCACCGGGACCTCACCGACGAGGAGGTCGCGGGCTTTGCGGCGGACCTGGCCGAGCCGGCCTGCGCGGTCCTGCCGGGGGACGGACCCGAGGTGCGCCAGCTGAAGGGGATCGTCGCGGCGATGCGCGGCGAGCTCGCGGCGCGCATCGCGGAGGGCGGGACGGTGCGCGACTACCTCGAGTTCCTCGACTGGCGCCAGGAGGACGAGATCGCCTACCAGCGGCAGGCGCGCGAGCAGCTCCTGCGCACGCCCGACTCGCTCAGGGAAAAGGCGCTCGTCAACACGAACATCCGCCTGCGCGAGATGGGGCTGCCTGAAATCGGAGAATGACCTCATGAAGACGTACATCTGCGGACACCGCAATCCCGATACCGATTCGATCATGAGCGCCTACGCGCTCGCCGACCTGCGCCGCCGCACGGGCATGGCCGACGTGGAGGCGATCTGCGCCGGACGTCTCCCCGACAAGGCGAAGTGGGTCTTTGACCATTTCGGCGTCCCGCCGGTGCGCGCGAAGCGCGACGTGTACGTGCGCGTCCGTCACCTGATCGACCACAACGTGCCGATGATCGACGCGGACATGTCGCTCGTCGACGCGCTGCGCAAACTGGAGGCGAGCGGCGAATCGAGCCTCCCGGTGCGCACGAAGGACGGTTCCTTCCTCGGCATGCTCTCGCCCGCCAAGCTCCTCAACCTCTTCCTCTCGCGCGGCGACCTGACGATTCCCGTCTCCCGTGCGCCGCTACACCGCTGCAGCCAGGTGCTGAACGAGTCCGACCCCGTGCACGACATCCGCCTTGCGGCGGTCAAGAACGCGCACAACCACTTCCCGGTCGTCGACGAGAACGGCAAGCTCCTGGGCACGGTCCTCAAGCGCGCCTTCGCGGAAGAGCCGCCGTTCCGCATGATCCTCGTCGACCACAACGAGACGGACCAGGGCATCCCGGGACTCGAGGAAGTGCCGGTCGTCGAGGTCGTCGACCACCACCGCATCGCGTTCACGACGACGAAGGAGCCGATCCGCTACACGTCCGACGTCGTCGGTTCGACCTGCACGCTCGTCGCGCGGATGTTCCGCGCTGCGGGGGAGTGTCCGACCCGCGAGACCGCCGGCATCCTGATGGCGGGCATCATCTCCGACACGCTCCTGTTCCAGTCCCCGACGACGACGGACGACGACCGCTCGCTCTGCACGTGGCTTGAGAAGCTCTGTGGCGAGACGGCCGAGGAGCTGATGGAGGGGATGCTCACGATCGCCTCGCCGCTGACGAGTATGTCCCCGGACCAGGCGATCGCGAGCGACGCGAAGACCTATACGGAGGGCGGCCACAAGTTCGTCCTCGCCCAGATCGAAGAGACGCACATGTCGTTCTTCCACAAGCACCAGCCGGCGCTGACGGAGTCGATCGACCGGGCGCTTAAGGCGAACGGACTCGACTTCTTCGCCCTCATGGTCACCGATCCGGTGCGCGGCAATTCGGAGCTTCTCTACCGCGGCCTCGAGTCCGTCCGCCGCGCGCTCCCCTACCGCAAGGGCGAGCACGGCACGCTCCTCATGCCCGGCGTCCTCTCCCGCAAGAAGCAGCTCCTCCCGGAAGTCCTCGCGGC
>CAMEZU010000181.1 GCA_945947925.1 uncultured Verrucomicrobiota bacterium | reverse complement strand
TGGGCAGGCGGATCGTCCGGTCATGTCACGCTTGATGCGAACGGCTACCTGCGTCCGCTTGAGTGGTTCATCATCACGATTAGCTAGGAGAAAAGGTATGAAGTTGACGAGTCTGATTGGAGTTGCTTTTGTGTGCATCTCCGCTGTGCGGGGTGCGGTGGCGGTGGATGAGCCGGTGCTCGGTCCTTCCGAGCGCAAGCTTGTCGATGCGAAGTGGTGTTCGCTCGGAACCTCGATTAGCCCTGAACCCGAACCCGAGCCGGTTGATCCGTCGGATGTCGCGGACTACATCGGGCAGGGCTTCATCTGGAACGGTGGTGAAGCCGGCGTTTGGGATACGACGACGGCGAATTGGATTGACCTCGAAGGCAAGGCCTCCGTGTGGCAGGAGGGCGCGGTGGCGATCTTTGCGAGTCGCTGTTCCTGTGCGTTGGTCGGTGAGAAGAAAGCTGCTGAAGTCGTTGTCGCGGCTCCGCTCGTCACACTCTCAGGTGACAGGTTGACGGTTGCGGCCGGGAAGGTCTCGTATGCGGCGGATTGCAAACTGGTTTGTGAGAACGGCCTTACCATTGCTGCCGGCGGATCTTTCGGCTTGCGCGAGGCGAATGATACGGTTGTCGGCGAGAAGGGTTATCTGACGACCGATGAGCCGCTTCTCATCTGGCCGAAGGTGAAGCTTGCCGACGTCACCTATTTCCGCTGCAGCGTTCAATCGCACTGGGGGATCGACGGCGAGGTGAGGACGCTGACGTCGACGCTGGTTGAAGGAAAGGAAGGCATTTACAAGTACGTCTACGATCCGATAACCGATACCGCGACCTGCCAGATCAAGATCCAGGCCAACGGCGGTGTCTGCTCGTGCGTGAAAGTGTTGTTTGCGCAGACGGCTGAAGGGGTGACGGCGAGTTTTGTCTATGCGAAGGCGGCTCTAGACTGGGGCGGATATGACGATCAGAAGAAATACGGGCAGAACTGGGATAACGTCTGGCAGATTGATTTCGATGACGGAGCCTACCGTGAGAACGCGAAGCTGAAGGGCGAGGGCGAAACGCTGGACAACTATCACGTCCATATCTTCGACTTCGAATCCATCGTCCTGGACGTGTTGCCGACACAGACAGAGACGATTGTGCGCGGGGCATTCGTCAATGAAGGCGCGCTTGCGATCAATTTCGGAAGTCTGACGCTGGATGGTACATACGCGTCGTTGCCGAACATCACACTGGCGGAAGGTGCGTCGCTGGTGGTTGGCGAACATGGGTCCGTCGTCTTCAGCAATGAGGGTACGGGTGACGTTAAGAACGTCATCACCGGCGGACCGATTGAAGTCTATGGTACGCTCACGGTCGATAAGAGCAAATCGGCGAACACGTACGGTCCGTACAACCTCTTCGGCAAGTGTTCGGCCGTCAATGTCCGTGCGGGCGGCGAGCTGATTCTAGCGAGCGATACCTACTCGCACTACGGGTTCAGCGGCGCGCGCTTCAACGCCTATGAGGGCGGAAAGATCCGGCTGACCGTCGATCAGGCGATCGGTGTCAACAACAACCAGATCGCGCTCTTCGGCGGTCGAATCGAGAACGAGATGCCGAGGTCGAACGAATACCTCACCGACTTCACGCTTGCGGATGGGGCGGTGGTGACGGGCGGGCGTTATCTGATCGGCTACTATGATCTCTACGTCGGAACGGACGGCGACATCTCGAAGGTCAAGGTGACGGGGTCTCAGCCGTCCCGGATCGAGGCGAGCGAGCTCCTCTTCGGCAACGCAAACGGCAAGCCGACGGGAACGGGCAATGACGAGATCGCCGAGTTCACGATCGAGGATGTGACGGGTGATGCGGCGAGTGATCTCATCATCACCTCTCCGATCCGCAAGAACGGGAAGCCTGTCCTCACCGTGGCCGACGGGGCCTCGGCCGACAACCGTCTCTACTATGGTCTCGTCAAGAAGGGTGCTGGTACGCTGGAGCTCAATGGCGAGCTCGATATGGTCGGCTCGGTGACGCTTGCCGACGGAACGCTCCGTCTGGGTGCGAACGCGCAGGGGACGCTCGGGGCGATCGTGCTCACGGGAAATGCGGCGATTGATGTCGTCCCCGGCTCGCACATCGTATTCGATGATGCCTCGGCGCTTGCGTGGACCGAGGGCGCGAAGCTGAATGTGACAGGGCGGCTCCGGAAGGGAAAGCTTGTCGTCGGTAAGCTGACCGCCGCTCAGCTCGCGCAGATCACTTACGAGGGCAAGGCGGGCAAGGTCTATGTCGATGACACGGGGTGCCTGCGCGCGAATACGGCGCTGGTGTTGAGCATCCGCTAGGAGGATGAGGAAGCGTCTGTTTGCTGTTCTGGGAGCGGGAACCCTTTCCCTTTCCGCCGTCGCTTCGGCTGCGCCGGCGGTTGTGCGGTTTGATGCGCGGTGCCTGTCGGCTGAACCGACCGTTGTCGCGAAAGGCGTTTCGCTTGACCAGCTCGAGGTGCTCGAGGCCGAGATGGGTGGCGGCTGGATTCCGGGCGGACCGTATCCGTGTCGCGTCGAGCGTGTCTCGCGCGAGGCGGAGAAGGGGACGCTGACGTGTCAGCTGCAGTCCCTCTCGCCGCAGGACGGCGTGATGCGCGTGGTCGGACTCGAGCTCGCGCAGGCGGATGCCGACGTGACGGCGCGGCTTCTCTGGGCACGCTACCGCTATGGCTCGGATGCGGGCACGTACGGAGCGGACTTTGACGACGAGAAGGTGCGTCACGGACAGTGCGGCATCGCCGCCGACTATGCGGCGGCGGGCTACGGCATTGGCTGTCTGGTGCTTGGACAGGACGGTGCTCGGCTGGTCGACGCGCAGAAGGTGCCAGCGTCGGCGAAGCGTGCGTCGGCGCCGGAGGAGCTTCTGGCGGACGTCCATGCTGTCGATGTCGGCGGCGGTGCGATTCCCGGTCCGTTTGCAATTCTGGCGACGAACGCGTTCCCGCTCGCGGAGGCGCGCGTCGGGAGCGGCGCGACCGCGTTTGTGTCCGTCGGCACGACCTTCGGCAGGGGACGCGCCGTCTCCTTCGGACATCCCGGTTTCTTCCAGGGGGCGAACTGCCTTTTGGACGGCAGGCGTCTGGTCGGTAATGCGCTGACGTGGACGTCGCGCGGCAAGGCGAAGCCGCGCGTCGCGGTGCTCCGCGAGGCGGGAGTCGCCGGATTCTTCCGCGAACTCGGGTGCGCGGACGTGCGCGTCGTCGCAGACGTGCCCGCGCGCGACACGGCGGATGTGTTGGTCGCGACGGGCTTCCGGGCAGCGGATGTTGACGCGGCCGTGGCCTTTGTCGAGGCGGGCGGGGGACTGCTCAACACGTCGCTCGGCTGGGGCTACCTTTACTTCAACCGCGAGGCGAAGTTTGCACGCGACTTTGCGGACAACCAGGTGATGGCGCGTCTCGGGTATGTGCAGGGACCGACGATGGCGGGGCGCGTCAATAAGGCGTTTCCAGTTGCCAAGGGAGACGACCTGCTCGGGGCGCGTGGAAACGAGGCGCTGAAGCTGCCACTGTCGAAGGTCTGGACGAGACTGGGGATCCCGGCCCGGCGGCAGGTGAGCGCAACGCTGGGAATCCTCGTGTCATCGTTGCCGCCGGATGCCTGTCCTGACTGCGAGACGAAGCTCGCGGCCCTGGCGTCCGTTCGGAAGGCGGCGAAGGTGCCGGGCGTCCGCACGCCGGTCACCGAAGCGGACGCGCTCGCGCGGCTCGCCATCCTCTTCCGTCAGAATGCGTGGCAGGCTGATCCCGAGAAGCCGGTCGCGGCGGATCCTGCGGCGGCGGTCTATCCGGGACTGGTCGCGCCGGGCACGCCGACCGTTTCGCGCGAGGTGACGGTCGACCTGTCGGTGCCGCGCTGGCAGTCGACGGGTGTCTTCGCGCCGGCGGGAGGTCCGTTGACGGTGACGTTGCCGGCGGGAGCGGAGAAGCTGGGGCTCAAGGTCCGCATCGGCTCGACGGCGGACGACCTGACCGGCAAGGCCGAATGGAAGCGCGCGCCGCGCGTGACAGTCGAGCATCCTCTGACCAAGCGCCAGACGACGGTCCATTCCCCGTTCGGCGGCCTCGTCTACATCGTCGTTCCGGAATCTACTTCGTCCGCGACCGAGCCTCTTCGACTCACCCTTGCCGGTGGCGTAAAGGCGCCGTGGTTCAAATTGGGACGTGACAAGCCGGAGGATTTCGCGGCGGAATGCGCTGCGAGCGGGGCACCCTACGGCGAGATCGAAGGAACGAACTTCGTGGTGACGACCGAGACCGTCGGCTTGCGGCGCGTGAAGGATCCGGCCTGGATCGCCCGCTACTGGGACAAGGTGATTGCGGCGGACCGCGATCTTGCGCAGCTTCAGCGACGCTATCCCGAGCGCATGTGCTCGGACGTGCAGCTGACGAGCGGCTGGATGCAC
>CAMEZU010000180.1 GCA_945947925.1 uncultured Verrucomicrobiota bacterium | reverse complement strand
TCGTGTTCTCCCTCTGTGGCCTCGCCAGCACTGGACGAAGCACAACTTTTCCAAACTCAACTGTGCTAAAAGTACCATTTATCAGGATGCAAGTCAAGTCGTGCCTTGATCGCTTGCTTCATTGAGTGGTCGGACTGGCGGGGATCGGACCCGCGACCCCAACATTAAAAGTGTCGTGCTCTACCAACTGAGCTACAGTCCGAGGTCGAGGCGATATTATACCAAAAGCCCTTGATAAAAATCAACGCGGGGCGCGCACAAAAAAGGCGCGCAGGTTCCCCCAGGGGCTGCGCGCCTTCGCGGTTTCGGGAACCGCTTCTCGACTTACTTCTTCACGGTCTTCTTGGCAGGCGCCTTCTTGGCGGGCGCGGCCGCCTTCTTCGCCGGAGCCGCCGCCTTCTTGGCAGGAGCCTTCGCCGGAGCCGCCTTCTTGCAGCAGCACTTCTTGGCCGGAGCCTTCACGGCAGCGGTCTTGGCGGCAGGCGCGGCTTTCTTCGCCGGAGCCGCCTCCTTCGCCGGGGCGGCCTTCTTGCAGCATGCCTTCTTGCAGCACGCCTTCTTCGCCGGAGCCTTGGCGGCCGGAGCGGCCTTCTTCGCAGGAGCCTTCTTAGCAGTAGCCATTGTCTTGATCCTTTTTGTTTGGAGCCGACGGCACGCGCTCGCGCACGCTACCTCCGCAGCTTCGATTGAATGATACCGCATTTCCCGTCAAGAGGCAAGTAAGAAATGCGAAAAATATTTGGTAAAATATGTCCGCCATGGGCGTCATACTCGACAGCGAACGCAAATCCCTCAAGGCGCGGGTCTTCCTCGCGCTCATTTATTCGGCGCTTCTTCTCGGCGCCGTGACGATGGTCTATCCCTTTGCGGTCATGTTCGCCGGGAGCTTCTCGTCGAAATACGACTACACGCGCCACACCCCTTTCGTTGCAGGCGTATTCGACCGCAACGACCGCTTCATGCGCGCGCTCGCGACCCACTTCGACACGTTCCCGCGAAGCCTCTATCCCGACGCACCGGCGGCGTGGAACACCTGGCCCGAAGTCGCGCGAGACCGCGCCGGCGTGACGGCCTTCGGCGAGCGCGAGCTGGCGCCGTATGCGGACGAGGCCTTCTGCGCCGACGCGCGCGAGCGTGCGGACCGGTTTCTCCGTGCGCTTGACAAGGAGGACCCGCGCGCCCTTTTCTGCCGCTACGACGCGCGCGACGTCCCGTCCTTCGTCAAGTCGCGCTACGGCTCGCTCGAGGCGCTCAACGACGCGTGGGCCGTGCCGCACAGGTCCTTCTTCGACATCTCGTTCCGAACGGAATACGGCGTGCTCGCCAATCCGCCGGCCACGAACTTCACGGCCTGGCTCGACCGCAAGCTCGCCTACCGTCCAAACGATCCCGTGAAGTTCGACGACTGGCTCGCGCTGAAGAAGCACTACGTGACGCAGGCCATTGCGGACGGCGACCACGTGTCGCGCACCCTGCCCGCAGACCTCGCCGGCAACCGCGAGGAGATCCGCAACGCCCTCGCCATCCAGTTCGTCGACCACGGCACGCGCGACTTCTACGCGGACGCCTTCGCGAACTATCGCACCGTCGGCGACTACCTCTTCCTTCGCGGACGCGCCTTTTTCAACACGCTTTTCCTCGTCGTTCTCTCCGTCCTCGCCTCCCTCACCGTCAACCCCCTCGCCGCCTATGCGCTTTCCCGCTTCCGGCTGAAGGGAACGGAGAAGATCCTCCTCTTCCTGCTCGCGACGATGGCCTTCCCCGCCGCCGTGACGGCGATCCCGGGGTTTCTGCTCATGCGCGACCTCGGGCTCCTCAATACGTTCGCCGCGCTCGTCCTGCCGACGGTCGCCAACGGCATGTCGATCTTCATCCTCAAGGGATTCTTCGACGCCCTGCCGCGCGAACTCTACGAGGCGGCCGCGATCGACGGTGCGTCCGAATGGACGGTCTTCCGGCGCATCACGCTTCCGATGACGACGCCGATTCTCGCCGTGAACGCGCTCAACGCCTTCATCCACGCCTACGCGTCCTGGGAGTGGGCCTTCCTCGTCTGCAGCAAGGAATCGCACTGGACGCTCGCGGTGTGGATGTACCACATGTCGACGGACACGTTCGCCGGGCAGCCCTGGTGCGTCATGGCCGGCTTCGTTCTGGTCTCGATTCCGACGGCGGTCGTCTTCCTTCTCTGTCAGAAGGTCATCCTCCGCGGCATCGTCCTCCCCTCGATGAAATGAGGCGAGGGTCCGGCATTCAGTCGCGAATCTCGGTCACCTTGTGGCCGTTCTTATCCGCATAGACGTGGATTCTGCCCCACGGCGTCGGCACGTCGCCCTCGATCCAGTCGAGTCCGCCGAGGTTCGGCTTCACGTCGTAGGTCTTGAAGCCCGGCGAGGTCGGCGTGACGCCGAGGTAGTACCTGCCGAGGAGATAGACAGGACTCGCGCCCCACGCGTGGCAGAGTGATTTGCCGAAGCGGCGCCCGTACATCGCGTAGTGCTGCTCACCCGACTCGGTCGGGTTGTAGAGCTCCCAGAAGCTCGTCGCGCCAAGCTTGAGCATGCCGCCCCAGTAGGCCTTGATCTCCTTCGTGACGTCCGCCTGTCGGCCCAGCGCGCAGAGCGACTCGAGTTCGTAGAAACGCATGTACGGCGTCTGGATCTTGAGGACGTCATCGTTGAAGATGACGTTCTTCACGACACTCTCCTGCTGGGCCTTGTCGAAGTAGCCGTAGAAGAGGCCGAACATGTTCGGATAGCGCGTGATCATCGGATCCGTCCGGCCGTCAGCGTAAATCATGTGCATGAGTCCGCCCTTCTCGGCGTTCCAGTACCGCGGCACGATCTCCGCGCGCAGCTTCTTCGCCCGCGCCAGGTAAGCTGCGGCATCCTCCTTCGCGCCGACTTCCGTCGCCACCGAGGCCGTCGCCTCGAGCGCCCGCACGAGGAGCATCTGCTCGAAGCTCGTCACCCCGCCCTCGTTCGGCAGCGGCTTCGGCGCCCAGTCGATGAACATCCAGTCGCCGGGACGGTTGGCGGGCCGTCCCTCGGCATCCAGGCGTCCGATCGCGAACTCCATGAGCGACTTCATCCGAGGATAGACCTGGCGGGCGATGTTCGCGTCCCCCGAATAGAGGCGGTATTTCTCGACCGCATCGAACCAGTAGAACGTGTAGTCCATGATGCGGTTGAGATGCACCTTCACCGGATCCTTCCCGCGCAGCGTCCAGAGCGTATCGCGGCAGCCGTCGTAATCGCCGAAGACATAGTAGTTCATGAGGAAGCTCTGCACCGCGTCGCCGCTCCACACCCAGTGGTCGCGCTTGACGCCTTCGATGAAGACCTCGCGGCAGGTGAGCTCGAGCGTGTGCACGGAGACGTCCCAGATGCGGTTGATCTCCGGATCGCTGCAGCGGAAGCTTCCGCGCACCGGAACGTCCTTCCACTCGTAGTCCATCGCCATCGAACCGACCGTCACGTCGCCCGAGACGCGCCGGAGACTCACATAGCGGAAGCCGTGCGCGATCTCGCGGCGGAATTCAGCCGTCTCGGAAAGGTCCAGCATCTCCCAGCCGTCCAGCGCGCCCGCCTTCGTGTTCGCAAGATCGAAGGCCTTCAGTTCCGCTTCGCTCTCGGCGTAGATGACCTTGACCTTGCCCGCGCCCTTCACGTCGCGCAGCTTCAGGTAGCCGTAGGTCTCCTCGCCGAAATCCGCCGCCAGCGTGAAGCCGTCCGCCGGACCCTCCAGCGGAATCGTCGCCACCGGCAGCTTCTCCTTCACCGGCAGCTTCGCGAGTCCGGGCGGCGTCGTCGGATCGGTGAAACGCGCGGAGGAATCGACCGGCACGTCCTCCGTCTTGTCCCATGTCGTCGTCCATCCGGCATTCCATGTCCCGTCGGACACGAGCGTCTTGCCCTTCACCCAGACGGACGGCGGACGCGCCGTGTTCTGGATCTTGATCTCGATGCCGCGCGCCCCCTTGGGCAGCACGAACTTCCCGTCGATCGCCGAACTTTCGACGTAGCCGTATCTGTCCGTCCAGTAGCAGACCGCCGCGTGACCGTCGCAACGGACCTCAAGCTCCTCGTCCTCGCGGATGTCGAGGTTGTCCTTTCTGAAAAGAACGCGCGTATGCGGTTCGTACATCGGCCAGAACGGCGTCAGGCGCGAACCCCACTGCAGACGCTGGCTCTGCAGCTCGTTGCCCCACCAGATGCCGTAATCGCCCGGATAGGAAATCCACCGGGCCTCGCCCGCCGCCCAAACCGGCAGGACGGATCCCGCCAGCGCCATTGCCAAAAGCTTGTTCTTGAGTTTCATCCGTTCATCCTCTCAAATCGTCAGCAGAATTGCCAGCACGCTTTCACCTGAAGTTCAGCCCAACGGAAAGGACTCCTGCTCGTACCAGCATCCGCGGTCCAGCAGCAT
>CAMEZU010000179.1 GCA_945947925.1 uncultured Verrucomicrobiota bacterium | reverse complement strand
GTGGATGACAGTGCGAAGGCGACGGACGCGCTCCGTCTCGCGAAGTTCATCGTGAAGGCGACGCCGGTCGTCGCGGTCGTCGTCCCGGACCGTCCGGGCGGCATGGCCCAGGTTGTCGCGACGCTCTCCGAGAAGGGCTGCGACATCGAGTATTCCTATGCGTTCGCCGCGCAGGCCAACGACATGGCCGTGCTCGTCTTCCGCTTCGAGGACACCGAGAAGGCTTCCGCTGCGCTCGCCGAGGCGGGCTTCGCGACGATCGACGAGAAAGAGATTAAGGCTTAAGGACAAGACAACAAAATGAGTACAGAAAGCAACAAGCCGCAGAAGGCCTTCCTGAGCGGCAACGAGGCGATCGCCTATGGCGCCGCCCAGGCAGGCTGCACGGTCGCGAGCGCCTACCCCGGAACCCCCTCGACGGAGATTCTCGAGAACATCGCGAAGTTCAAGGAAACGATCAACTGCGAGTGGGCGGTCAACGAGAAGGTCGCGATGGAAACCGCGATCGGTGCGTCGATCGGCGGCGCGCGTTCGCTCTGCGCGATGAAGCATGTCGGCCTCAACGTCGCGATGGATCCGCTGATGACGTTCTGCTACGTCGGCGCGACGGGCGGCTTCGTCTTTGTTTCCGCGGACGATCCCGGCATGCATTCCTCGCAGAACGAGCAGGACAACCGCAACCTCGCGAAGTTCGCCCGCATTCCCGTCCTGGAGCCGTCGGACAGCCAGGAGGCCTACGACATGACGCAGGCCGCGTTCGAGATCTCCGAGCAGTTCCACGTGCCGGTGATGATCCGCATGACGACGCGCACGAGCCATTCCTCGTCCCTCGTCGACCTCGGCGACTTCAAGCCGAAGACGCGCGACCTCATCCCCTACGTGAAGAACATCCAGAAGACGATTCCCGTTCCCGCGTTCGCGCGCGGCCAGCGCCTGGCGGCGCAGGAGCGCACGGCGGCGATGGAGAAGGCGAGCGCCGCCTCCGCCCTCAACCGCGTCGAGGCCGGTGACAGGCGTCTTGGTTTCGTCACCTCCGCGGTCGCCTACCAGTATGTGAAGGAGATCTTCCCCGAGTTCTCGATCCTGAAGCTCGGCTGGACGAATCCGCTCCCGAAGGACCTCATCGCGGACTTTGCGAAGCGTGTCGAGAAGCTCGTCGTCGTCGAGGAGCTCGACCCCGTGCTCGAGGACCAGATCAAGGCCATGGGCCTTGCGGTCGCGAAGCACGAGACGGAGCTCAACATGATGGAGCTCAACGCCGACCGCCTACAGAACCTCCGCAATGAACTTCTGGGCGACGTCCCGAAGGCGAAGAAGGCGACGCCGGACACGACGCTTCCGACCCGTCCGCCGACCCTCTGCGCGGGCTGCGGACACCGATCCGTGTTCTACGTTCTCCACAAGCTCGGCGCGATCGTCAACGGCGACATCGGCTGCTACACGCTCGGCGCGTTCGCCCCGCTCAACGCGATGGACACGACGATTTGCATGGGCGCGTCGATCAATGTCTCCGCCGGCATGAAGAAGGCGGGCGTCAAGGGCCGCATGTGCAGCGTTCTCGGCGACTCGACGTTCTTCCACTCCGGCCTCACGGGCGCGCTCAGCGCGTTCTACAACGGCACGCCCGTGACGACGGTCGTCCTCGACAACCGCATCACCGCGATGACGGGCCAGCAGGACAACCCGGGCACGGGCAAGACGCTGAAGGGCGATCCCGCACCGGTCACGGAAATCGCGGACGTCGCGAAGGCGATGGGCTACAAGACGGTCGTGGAGGTGTCGTGCGACGACCTTCCCGGACTCGAGAAGACGCTCGCCGAGGCGATGGACTCCAACGAGCCCGCGCTGGTCATCGCGTATGCGCCGTGCCGCATCGCGGCGAAGCTCACGAAGGAGGGACTCTGCGAAGTCGATTCCGCAGCCTGCAAGGCGTGCGGTGCGTGCTTCAAGCTCGGCTGCCCGGCGATGACGCGCGGCGCCGAGGTGCGTCCCGGTTTCTTCCAGATGAAGATCGACGCGAGCCTCTGCTCGGGCTGCAAGCAGTGTCAGCAGCTCTGCAAGTTCGGCGCCATCAAGAGGATCAAGTAATGAAGACGGTCAATGTTTCACTCGTCGGCGTCGGCGGACAGGGCATCATCCTGACGGCCGACATGCTCGCCAAGGCCGCGGCGCTCGCCGGCTATCAGGTCAAGAAGAGCGAGATCCACGGCATGTCGCAGCGCGGCGGCTCGGTGACGAGCCAGGTCCGCTTCGGCGACCACGTGGCCTCGCCGATCATCCAGGAGGGGACGAGCGACGTCCTCGTCGCGTTCGACCGCCTCGAGGCGGTTCGCACGGCGCACGAACTCGCGGAGGGCGGCAAGGCCGTCGTCGCGAACGTCGACCTCGTTCCCGTCACGGTCTCGTCCGGCATCCAGCCGCCGGTCGCCGATCTCGCGGGCCGCCTCGCCGCCGCGCTTCCGACCGCAGTGGTCGTGGATGCGATGACGATTGCGCGCGAACAGGTCGGCAACGAGCGCACGATGAACATGGTGCTCGCCGGCGCGCTTTCGAAGGTGCTGCCGATCGACGAGTCCTACTGGCTCGAGGCCATGAAGCTCATGCTGACGGGCGCCAAGGCCAAGCTCCTTCCTGCCAACGAAAAGGCGTTCGCCCTCGGGCGCGCCGCGGTCTGACGCCGATATGAAAGCGACAGTTCTGATCGGGGCCGCCCTCGCGGCGGCCGTGTGTTCCGCGGCGGACGTGTTCAACGGCAAGGACCTCGCGGGCTGGACGTCCGTCGCGGACCACAGCGTCACCGGCGGCTATTCGGCCGCCGAGCCGACCTGGTCCGTCGTGGACGGGGCGATCCGCACCACGGGGACGCCGTTCGGCTACTTGCGCACGCAGCGCAGCGACTTCGGCGACTTCAAGCTGTCCGTCGAATACCGCTGGTGGCGTCCGACCGCGAAGCCGAACTCGGGCGTGTTCGTGCGTCTCGCGAAGGAGACGGGATGCTTCATTCCGACCTGCTACGAGAACCAGCTCTGCCTTGGGTCCGCCTGCGACGTCTTCGGTCTCGGCGGCGCTGCGATCGACGGGGTCGTTCCGGCCCAGCCGTACGATCCCGCGCAACCGCTCTCCGGCATCGCCAAGGCGCTGGCCGCGGGCGAGACGAGCGAGAAGCCGTTCGGCGAATGGAACAGGCTCGAGATCGAGGTGCGCGGCGACACGCTCGTGAGCACGCTCAACGGCGTCGTGCGCAACCGCGTGAAGGGCCTGACGGTCCGGAAGGGCGCCATCGCCCTCCAGTCCGAAGGCGGCGCAGTCGAATTCCGCAACCTGACCGTCGCGGAGTGAGCTGCAGGAGGCATCCCCGTTGACCTTTCGCGTCACCCAGGAGGCGCTCCGCAGCTACGTCCGGTTCGCCGAGCGGGGACGCGTCGTCGTCCTCGACACGGAGACCACCGGCATTTCGCGCGACGACGAGATCGTCCAGCTTGCGGCGGCGGAGTACGTGTGCGGACGTCTCGAACGGACGCTCGACCTCTACCTTGTCCCGTCCTGCCCGATCCGTCCCGAGGCTGAGGCGGTCCATCACATCACGATGCCGTTCCTGGTCGAGCACGGCATCCGTCCGACCGAGGCGCTTTCGCGGTTCTTCGCGTTCGTCGGGGACGACGTGCTGCTTGTCGCACATAACATCCGCTTCGACTTCCGCATGCTGCAGAACGACTGCCGCAAGTACGACTGCGAGTATGTGCCGGACGACGTCTCGTTTTGCGACACGATCGCCTTCGCGAAGAAGGTCGTGCCGGGGCTCGACCATTACCGGCTCGGATTCCTGATCGAGGCGCTCGGTCTTGCGGGAACGAACTCGCACAACGCCCTAGACGACACCCTCGCCTGCGGCGAGCTCTTCCTCGACCTCGTCCGCCGCTGCCGGCAGGACTGGCCGGACGCTGGGACGGAACCGTAGGCGACGCGTCGGAAGATCCGACGACCCAGACTTCAACGACAACCACTGCGAATCAAGAAGGGAAACGTGAAAATGAAGAGACTGACATTCCAGCGCGGCTGGAGGACGGGCTTCGCGAAATCCTCCCCGAGGCGCGGTTCATCGGCGAGGAGGGGCCCGAGGCCCGCTATTCCGCGCACGGCGCGTTCTTCATCGTCGATCCGATCGACGGGACGATGAACTTCATCAAGGACTGCCGGTACAGCGCGATTTCCGTCGCGCTCGTCATCGACGGCAGGGCCGAGCTCGGCGTCGTCTACAATCCGTATGCGGACGAGCTACGGCGAGCCTTGCAACGGCGGGCTCTTAATTGCTATAATGGGCAGGATGAGAAACAGCCTGCTTTTTCTTTGCCTCGCCGTCGTCTCTTCGGCCCTCGCGCTGCCGAAGAAGGCGCCGCCGAAGCCGGTCCGTCCGCCCACGCAGAACGAAGGCGAGT
>CAMEZU010000178.1 GCA_945947925.1 uncultured Verrucomicrobiota bacterium | reverse complement strand
CGATGGCGTGCGCGTTCTTCGGCCTCGACTGCAGGGTCTACATGGTGAAGTGCTCCTACGAGCAGAAGCCGTTCCGCCGCGAGGTGATGCGCACGTACGGTGCGAACGTGACGCCGTCGCCCTCGCTGACGACGCAGATCGGCAAGAAGATCAACGAGGAGCATCCCGGGACGACGGGATCGCTCGGCTGTGCGATCTCCGAGGCGGTCGAGGCGGCGGTGACGACGCCGGGCTACCGCTACGTGCTCGGCTCGGTGCTGAACCAGGTGCTTCTCCATCAGTCGATCATCGGCCTCGAGGCCCAGACGGCGTTCAAGAAGCTCGGCGAGAAGCCGGACGTCATCATCGGCTGCGCGGGCGGCGGCTCGAACCTGGGCGGCCTCATCTCCCCGTTCATGGGCGAGAAGCTGCGCGGCGAGGCGGACTACCGTTTCGTCGCGGTGGAGCCGGCGAGCTGTCCGTCGCTGACGCGCGGCACGTACGCGTACGACTACTGCGACACGGGCCGGATCTGTCCGCTCGCGAAGATGTACACGCTGGGCGCGGACTTCATTCCGTCCGCCTCGCACGCGGGCGGCCTGCGCTATCACGGCATGAGCTCCATCCTTTCCGAACTCTACGACCAGGGCCTCATGGAGGCGACGTCGGTGAAGCAGACGGATGTCTTCTCCGCGGCGCAGTACTTCGCGCGCACCGAGGGCATCCTGCCCGCGCCGGAGTCGAGCCACGCGATCCGCGCGGCGATCGACGAGGCCGTGAAGTGCCGCGAGACGGGTGAGGCGAAGACGATCCTCTTCGGCCTCACGGGCACGGGCTACTTTGACATGACCGCCTATCAGGCGTTCAACGACCACACGATGGGCGACTACATCCCGACGGACGAGGAACTGGCCGCGTCCTTCGCCAAGCTGCCGAAGATCGGATGAGCGAGAAACCGACACTGAAGAGGCGGCTCGCCTGGACGGCCGTCGTGCTGATTCTCCTGCTGGCGGGAACGGTCTGGTTCCTGCTGCGCCGGGACGTGACCAATGCCGAGCTGAAGGTCTCGATCGAGGAGGCCCGTGACGTCCTGGTCGAGAAGGTCGACCGGGTGCTGGCGAACCAGGAGCTGATCCTGGCGAACCAGCGGCAGGCGATGGACGGACAGAACCGGGTCCTCGCCACCGTCGGGGCGACGGCCGCGAAGCAGGACGAGGTGCTGGCGAAGCTGGACGAGGTGCTGGCGAACGTGCGTCCCCTGCCGGCGTCCGACGGCATGAAGACGAAGGGCGGCGAGTGATGGGCGACCTGATCCGGACAACGGCCGAACTGGAGTCCGTCTGCGCGCAGGCGCGGACGGAGGGCCTTCTTTCCGTCGATACCGAGTTCGTCTGGCGGCGGACCTACCGTCCCCAGCTGGGCATCGTCCAGCTGGGCACGCGCGAGAAATGCCAGGCGGTCGACGTGACGTCCGGCTTGTCGCCGGCGTCCCTCGGCGACGTGCTGGCGGATTCGTCCGTCGTGAAGATCCTGCACGATGCGCGACAGGACCTGACGCATCTCCGGCACTACACGGGGCGGACGCCGGCTAACGTCTTCGACACGCAGCTGGCGGCCGCCTTTGCGGGATTTCCTGCCGGCATCGGACTCCAGAAGCTGCTTTTGGAGGCGATTGACGTCGGGCTTCCCAAGACCGAGACGTGCACGGACTGGCTGCAGCGTCCGCTGTCGCCGGCCCAGGTGCAGTATGCGCTTGACGACGTCCGCTACCTGCCGGCGTTGCGGGACGAGCTGCTCGCCCGGTGCGAGAGCTTCGGCACGCGGGCCTGGCTCGAGGAGGACCTTCTCACGTACGACGACGCGTCGCTCTATGACGATTACGATCCCGAGCAGGTCTGGAAGCGCGTCAAGACGGGTCGCGTGCGCCTCGAGGGCGTCGGCTTCGCCGTCCTGCGGGCCGTCGCGGCCTTGCGCGAGGAGATGGCGCAGGGCTGGAACCTGCCGCGGAACTGGCTGGGGGACGACGAGTCTCTCGTCGCGATGGCGTCGCTCGGTCGTGTCGGCCGCCTTGTCCACCGTCTCAAGGGCGGACAGGCCGACGTCGCCCGCGCAAAGTACGCGAAGGCTGTCGCCGCGGCCCTGGCCCTGCCGGAGGCGGAGTGGCCCGAGAATCCGAGGCGCCGCTACATCCCGGAAGTCCTGGACGCCGCCGACAAGGCTCTGGACTGGTTGCGCGGGCGTGCGGAGGAGCTTCATGTCGACGCGACGGTGATCGCCAACCGCGCCACGGTGACGGCGTTCGTCGACGACGTGGAGGACGAGACGAGTCCGCTGGCCTCGGGCTGGCGGGCGGACGCGGTCGGACGCGACATGGCGTCCCTGTTCGGAGTGGACTGATGGCGGAAGTGCGGAAAGGCCGACGACCCGCGAAGGGACGCGACTTCAGCCGGCGGACGGCCGTCGTGCTGCTCCTGGTGCTCGCCGCCGTCGGCCTCGTGTGCCTCGTGACCGATCTCTGGGGCTTCTGGCATCGGCGCAGGAAGCCGGTGCGCGAACTCGCGGACGGCGAGGTCATGATGCTGACGACGGGGTACTGCAACTGCGAGAAGTGCTGCAGCTGGACGACCAACGAACTGGGCCAGGCGGTCTTCGCCTACGGGAAGATGAAGGGCAGGGTCAAGATCATCGGACAGACCAGCAAGGGGACGATGGCCCGCCATGGAACGGTTGCGGCCGATCTCAGCCGCTTCCCCTACGGTACGCGCCTGCGGATCCCCGGCTACGGCGACGGCGTGGTCGAGGATATCGGCGGGAAGATCAGGGGCAACCACATCGACCTGTGGTTTCCGACGCACGAGGAGGCCCTGCGCTGGGGCTGCCGTCGGATCCCGGTCCGCGTCCTGTA
Source organism: uncultured Verrucomicrobiota bacterium (assembly GCA_945947925.1). Lineage (GTDB taxonomy): Bacteria > Verrucomicrobiota > Kiritimatiellia > RFP12 > UBA1067 > UBA1067. The sequence goes on along the minus strand of CAMEZU010000178.1, from coordinate 1,558 downwards.
GGGGCGGGCCGTTTCGATTTGATATAATATCCAGAAAAATTTCGCCGGAAACGACAGAGAAAGGAGCAGGGCGATGACGATTGGTACGTTGTGTGTTCAGGGGGGGTGGCAGCCGAAGCGCGGGGAGCCGCGTCAGCCGCCGATCGTGCAGTCCACGACCTTCCGTTACGAGACGACCCAACAGATGGCAGATCTCTTCGACCTCAAGGCCTCCGGCTACTTCTACACCCGTCTCGCCAACCCGACGAACGACGCGGTCGCGGCGAAGATCGCCGCGCTCGAGGGCGGCGTCGCCGCGATCCTCACGAGCTCCGGACAGGCCGCGAGCACGTTCGCGGTGTTGAACCTCGCCGAGGCGGGCGACCACGTGGTCGCGAGCGCCCAGATCTACGGTGGCACGTTCAACCTCCTCGCGGTCTCGCTCAAGAAGCTCGGCATCGAGACGACGTTCGTCGACCCGGACGCGGACGAGGCGACGATCGCCGCGGCGATCCGTCCGAACACGAAGTGCCTCTTCGGCGAGACGGTTGCGAATCCCTCGGGCTGCGTCCTCGACATCGCGAAGTTCGCGAAGGTCGCGCACGCCGCGGGCGTGCCGCTCATCGTCGACAACACCTTCCCGACGCCGGTCCTCTGCCGTCCCTTCGACTTCGGGGCGGACATCGTGACGCACTCGACGACGAAGTACATGGATGGCCACGCGGCGCAGGTCGGCGGCTGCATCGTCGACAGCGGCAACTTCGACTGGGAGAAGTATCCCGAGCGCTTCGCGGGCCTCGTCGCCCCCGATCCGAGCTACCACGGCCTCAGCTACACGAAGCAGTTCGGCAAGGGCGCCTACATCACGAAGGTGACGGCCCAGCTCATGCGCGACTACGGTGCGATCCCGTCCCCGTTCAACGCCTTCATCCTCAACCTCGGCCTCGAGAGCCTCCACTTGCGCATCCGCCGTCATGCGGAGAACGCGCTTGCGGTCGCGAAGTACCTCAAGACGCGCCTCGGCAAGGACGTCGCGTGGGTGAACTACGCGGGCCTCGAGGACTCGAAGTACCATCAGCTCGCCGAGAAGCAGTTCAAGGGCGGACTCCCCTGCGGCGTCCTCACGTTCGGCCTCATGGGCGGCCGCGACCGCAGCGTGAAGTTCATGGATTCGCTCAAGATGATCGAAATCGTGACGCACGTCGCCGACGCGCGCAGCTGCGTGCTGCACCCGGCGTCGCATACGCACCGCCAGCTGACGGACGAGCAGCTCGCGGCTGCGGGCATCCCGCCGGAGCTCGTCCGATTCAGTTGCGGACTCGAGGACGCGGAGGACATCATCGCGGACCTCGACCAGGCCTTTGAATCGAGCAAGTAACTTATGCTATAATACAATCCTATGAAATTCACTAACGATCAGCTTAAACTCGCTGCGAATACGGTCCGCTGCCTGTGTGCGGACATGATTGACAAGGCCAACTCGGGTCACCCGGGCGCCCCCCTGGGCATGGCCGACCTTGCGGTGTCGCTTTGGCTCAAGTTCCTGAACGTCGCCCCGAAGGACCTCAAGTGGCCCGGC
>CAMEZU010000177.1 GCA_945947925.1 uncultured Verrucomicrobiota bacterium | reverse complement strand
TACGGCCTCGACAAGATCTGGACGGAGTCCTATCGCGAGGCCTCGAACGGCAAGGGCAAGACGACAGCCGCCGTGGGACTCGCCACGCGCGCGCTCGGTCACGGACGCCGCGTCCTCTTCGTCCAGTTCCTCAAGGGCAACGTCACCGGCGAGGTCGCGTCCCTCGGGGAACTCGGTGCAGAAATCATCCGACCCCCGCGTCCCTACGGCTTCTGGTGGACGCTCGACGAACGCGAGAAATCCGTCGTCCGCCGCGAGCACAACGTCCTCCTTCGCTTCGCGCTCGCGCAATGCCGGTCGGCCACGCCGCCCGACCTCCTCGTCCTCGACGAGTTCACCTACATCTACAACGGCGACATGGCGGACCGCTCCCTCTGCGAGGAACTCCTCGCCCGCGTCGGCGCGCGCATCGAGACGGTCCTCACCGGACGCGACCCCGGGCCGCTCGCCGACCGCGCGGACTACCTCACGGAAATGAAGGCGCTCCGCCATCCCTTCGACACCGGCACCCCCGCCCGCGAAGGCATCGAGTTCTGAATACTTACAACATACTTTATCCCCATCTATTATATAGATAAAGTATGTTCTCGCTGATATTATCGATTCGCGGATGACTTTATCACCACAATCTGCTATTGCGCGGCTCTCGCCCATGAGCGAGGGCTTGTCCTGTCCAAGGACGAACTTGCCGAAGGCTATATGATCCTGGGTGGCATTCCCTACTACTGGAAGTATCTCGAGCGCGGCAAGTCCCTCGCCCAGAACATCGACGCACTGTTTTTCGCCGACAGCGCTCCGCTCAGGTACGAGTTCAACGAGCTCTATTCATCGCTCTTCGGCAGGAGCGATGTCTACCGTACAATCGTCCAAGCGCTCTACAGGGGACGCAAGTGCGGCATGACCCGGCTTGAACTCTGCGCCGCACTCAAGGTCGGCAGCACGGGCATGCTCACGAAATCGCTGGAGGTTCTCGAGCAGTGCGGTTTCATCGAAACCTACACTCTTCCCGGCACCCGCAAGCGCGGTGCCGTCATCCGGTTGATGGACGCCTTCACGATCTTTCACTTCAAGTTCCTGGAAGGCGCGGGACGTCTGGACGAGCATACCTGGTCAACCACCTGCAATTCGCCTGCGGTCAACACCTGGCGCGGACTCGCCTTCGAGCGCGTCTGTCTCGCCCATCTTCCCCAGATCCGTGCGGCCCTCGGCATTTCCGGCATTCATATCAAGGCCTACACCTGGTACCACAAGCCCGACGACATCTGTTCCGACGGCGCACAAGTCGACCTCGTCATCGAGCGTGCCGACAATGTGATCAACCTCTGCGAGATGAAATACTCCCGCGGTGCTTTCCGGATTGACAAGTCCTATGCCGCCGAGCTCCGCAACAAGATCTCCGTCTATGAAGCCACCGAGCACACGCGCAAGGCCCTGCACCTGACGATGATTGCCAGCAATGGCCTCGCCCCGAACGAATATTCGGGGCTCATCCAGTCAACCCTAACCCTTGACGCACTCTTCGGGCAATGAGGAAGGTGTGCAGTATCCCTTAAAGGATTACTGACAGCCGCAGACGGCCTCCGTTCACGCTCGCCCTCCGCCCAGCCGTTACGAAACGACAAGGAGCGGCGAGACGTTCCGTCTCGCCGGATGAATCGGCAAAATCCTCGCAAGGCATCATTCGTCCAACACCTAACAATCATATTCAGTTTTCCTCCTGTTTGATCAACTCATCTCGCAAAACGCGCATGGCATCGTCGTAGCCAATCTGAATGAGACGGCTCGTGTTTTCTTGAGAGAAGTTCAATGTCTTGCGCAAGCCCAGCAATCCGTCGTTCATCCTGATCGACGGAATGATGTAATAGGTTTGTCGAGTGTGTGGCTGGCGCCCCGCACTCGACTTCATGTCTCAAAGTCTATCACACTCCGTCCTGCAAAGACAAGCCCGGCCGGACCGCGCATCAAACGCACGGAAGGGTGAAGCCGAAGGTCGTCTTTTCGCCCGGGCAGGAAGTGACGAAGACATCTCCGCCGTGGAGGCGGACGATGTGCTTGACGATGGCAAGGCCGAGGCCCGTGCCGCCGAGCGTGCGGCTGCGCGACTTGTTCACGCGGTAGAAACGCTCGAAGAGATGCGGCAGGTGCTCGGCGGCGATGCCGATGCCGAAGTCCGAGACCGTCACCGTGACCGTTCCGCCCGAGGCTGCCGAGGCGATCTCCAGCCGTTCGCTGCCCGAATAGCGCAACGCGTTGCCGATGAGGTTCAGGAGCACTTCCTCGATCCGCCCGGCGTCACCGCGCACGCGGACCTCGTCATTCCGCACAAGGTCGATTGTCACGTTTGCGGCGGACGCCTTGGCCCGCTCGAGGTCGACCACGGTCGCGAGGAGGTCCGACAGGGACATGATCTCGAACGTGCGTCCGTCCTCGCACCCCTCGCGCTCGATCTGCGCGAGCGAAAGGACGTCCCCGACCAGCGACCCGAGCCGTCCGCTCTCGCCGCGGATGATGCCGTAGAGCTCCTTGCGTTCCTCCTCGGACAGCGCCGAGCCGTCCCCGAGCATCTCCACCGCGCCGAGGATGGCCGTGAGCGGACTCTTGAGCTCGTGCGTCACGTTTGCGGTGAACTCGCGGCGGAAGGTCTCGTTCGCGGACGCGATTTCGAGTCGGCGCGCCTGGTCCTCGAGCCGGCCCGCGAGCCGGCGCGTCAGCACGTAGACGAAGAAGACGACGCACGCGCCGAGGATGACGGCCGCGCCGAGCCCCGCCCAGAAGAGAGCCTCCGAACGCCGCACGCCCGTGTAGGGAATCGCCAGGCGCACCACGCGGTCCCCGACACGATGGGCGCAGTAGAGGAAGTCGCGGTTCATCGTGTCCGAATGACGGAGGGTCGTGCTCCGTCCGTCCGCAAAGGCCCGTGCGATCTCCGCGCGGTCCGCATGGTTCGCGACGGCACCGTCCGAGTCATAGAGGACGGACCCGTCCGTATTGACGACGGTTACGCGCGTCTCGGATTCGGCGATGTCGGCAATCGCGAGGCGGAAGCTCCGCGCCACCGCGAAGAGCAGCGCCGTGAAGACCGCAAGGCAGATGGCCGCCGACAGGGCCGCGAGCCAGCTCTTCTCAATCCGCGCCGCCATGCTCGTTCAGTCGGTAACCGACGCCCCTGATCGTTTCGAGATGGCGCGCCCACAGACCGAGCTTGCGGCGGAGGCCGAACATCTGCACATCGATCGTGCGCTCGGTCACGGTCTTCTCGCCGCCGGAGATCCGGTCGATGATGAGCGCGCGGTCGAAGACTCGTCCCGGGTGGCGGAGCAAGAGCTCGAGGATGCGGTACTCGGTCAGCGTCAGCTTCATCTCCGTCCCGTCCAGCGTCACCTGATGCGTCCCGTCGTCAAGGAGAAGTCCGTCCAGCGTCAGCCGCTCCTCGGAGCGCCGCTCGTCCTTGCGCAACGCCGCGCGGATGCGCGCCAGCAGTACCTCCTTCGAGAACGGCTTGGTGATGTAGTCGTCCGCCCCCGCGTCAAGACCCGACACGATGTCGCACTCCGCACCCCGGGCCGTCAGCATGACGATCGCGACCTCGGCCGTCTCGGGATTCGTCCTCAGCCGGCGACAGACGGAAATCCCGTCCAGCCCCGGCAGCATGAGGTCCAGAAGGACGAGATCCATGCGCGTGCGGAACGCCGCCTCGAGCGCCGCGTCTCCGTCGGCGGTCTCCGTGACGTCCGTATAGCCCCCGCTCTTCAGCGCCAGCACGATGACCCGCCGAATCGACGGATCGTCCTCTACGACCAGTATCCTTTTCGAAGCCATGTCTCTCAGTATATCACGCGACTGTTAGGATTGGATTAAGATTCGCGCCCGAAGAGGCGCGGCAGGAGTTCCGCGTCCGCCGGACAGAACGCAAGGCCCGACATCTCCTCGGGCAGGAACCAGCCCAGTTCGGCATGTTCCAGGGGACGGGGCTCCGCCCCCTCCGCCGGACGGCAGTCGATGAGCATCAGGTCGATTGTCTTGTCCGGGTACGCGTGCACGACCGACGTGCGGACCTTCAAATCGACAATCGCGAGGTCGAGCTCCTCCCGACATTCCCGCGCGAGCGCCTCTTCGGGCGTCTCGCCAGGCTCGATCTTCCCGCCGATGAATTCCCAAAGCCCCGCCTGGGACTTCCCCGCGGGACGCTTGCCGAGCAAATACCGGCCCGAGCGGCAGATGATGCCGCCCACGACCCGAATGACCTTCGCCTGACCGTTCATTTCAGTTGCCGCCCTAATAGCCGGGAACAGGCCCGAACCCGAGATTCCACCATCCCCGTAGGCTAGAGTATATCACAGTCCGCACGGCGAATCATCCGATTTTTCCCGAATCGGTCTGGGGAAATCTACACCTGTGGATTGCGGAACTGAATGCAAGTGTCCCTTGCGTTTGATCCGCATATTTCC
>CAMEZU010000176.1 GCA_945947925.1 uncultured Verrucomicrobiota bacterium | reverse complement strand
GGCGCTGATGGATGAATGGGACCGGAGGGAAGAGGAAGAGAAGGCGCGCAAGGAGGCGGATCGCAAGCTGCAGGAATTGCGCCGGCAAAATGATGCGAATGAGCGGAAGATTCGTCGATTAGAGGCAGATTTGAAGGCCTTGAAGGGACGCGGTCCCAGGGCCTGGTGAGACTCGCACTTAATTCTCAATGGTACGCCTTGATGTGCCATTGAGAATTATGGATGGATGTAGGTGGGGGCTGTCCTCGGTGGAGTTTTGAGCTTTTTTCTGGGGCGGCGGGGACGCCGCCCCTACGGTTATGAGGAGGTCGGAAGCGTCTCGCTTCCGACGGTGGTGGGGGCATTGCCCGTCCGCGGTCCAACCTCCCAACGGGCGCTTGGAATTATGGTGCGGCATCAGAAGATGTTTTGATGCGGCATCCCAGCCCCTTCCCCTGCCGTGATGCTCGGTGGATGCTCGGTGGGGTGCGATTGACTGTCGGCCGGAGGATGGGGTATACTTTGCTTGTCGCTTGCTACAGAAGTTTTATGTAATTGACATGCGTTATGCGATCATGAGTGATGTGCACGCCAATCCGCTCCTGATGGGGAATCATGATTCTGTCTGTCTTGGACTCGTAAGTCTGCGGGGGACAGACCCCGAGGGACTTTAGGCCGGTTGAATGGTCCAGCTCGGCGGGCGGTGAAGCTTTCGCCCGTGGGTGCCGACGGGGATTTCGTCGGGAAGCTGGCATTGCGCAGGAAGATCTCGCGGGATGTCTATGCAAACCGACGAATGGTGGCGAAGATCCGTCGGCCGATCTTTGGGATTGAGGACAATGACCTGCTTGTTCAACTCTTTGCGAATCAGATTAAGCGGTGCGGTAAAATCGGAATCACCACTAATCAATGCGAATGCTCTGACATCTGTGGTGTAGGCGTCGTGGAGCATTTCCGTGGCAATGTTCACGTCCGTTCGCTTTTCTTCGAATTTCATGACATGAATCAGTTTTCTGTCATCGACAGCATCACAAGAGAGGCATCGTTCGTCAAGGGCGGGAAGCCAGGTTTTGTTTTTGTTGTATGTGCCAAGGATGATGTCGACGCCACCATGTGCGGCAAGGGCCTGAAGGTAGAGGTTCTGACGTTCGATGGCGGATTGGTCGTGGGGAAACGTCTTGATGTTCGACGTAAAGTATTTGACGGATACAACCGTGTGTCCCTCCGGAAGAAGGGCCTTGGCAAAGGCGAGAAGATCGAGCCACTTGTAGTCAGGTCGCTTTCTGAGAAGGCCAAAGTAGAGATTGCCCGCGTCAATGTATATATTCGTCTTCATAAAAGGAAGGTCCCGGATCTTGCGAACCGAGACCTTGTTCCGCTTTGGCTGAGCCTTGCGGCTGGATGAAGGTATTCTACCATAATTCTGCCCCGTGAAACAAGGGGCTCGAAAATCTAACGAGATTGTACAACTTGTGGTCGATTTGAACGGCACTTGTCATAACCGCCTGTTTTTGATATACTTTCTCTCTGTTTGTGAAGTCGGGGACTAAACCGGCTTCCCTGGACCGGGACGGAACCTGGTCTTGAGTCGCGGACAAAACCCCGGATAAAGGGCACAAATCCGCAGAAAAGGAAAAGAAAAATGATGCAGAAGAGCTATCGTGCTCCGAACCCGGGCGACAAGCGCCAGTGGTTCCTCATCGACGCGAAGGACCAGCCGCTCGGCCGTCTCGCCGTCGTCGTTGCCAACAAACTCCGTGCGAAGGATCTCCCGACCTTCGATCCGTCCGTTGACGCCGGTGCTTTCGTGGTCGTCACGAACGCCGCTCAGGTCAAGCTCACGGGCAACAAGGAAGAGCAGAAGGAATATCAGCGCTACAGCGGTTTCCGCGGTGGTCTGAAGGAGTTCACCGCTGCCGAGATGCGCGCCATGCATCCTGACCGCATGATCCTCGAGGCCGTTTGGGGCATGCTTCCGAAGAACAACATCGCGCGCAAGATGATCACGCGTTGCAAGGTCTTCGCGGGTGCCGCCGACGAGGGTATGCTCAAGGCCCAGAAGCCGGTTGAGATCAAGCTCTAAGGGAAGGAAATCTAGAAATGGCTACTGTCAAGGCAATTTCCGCCGGTACCGGTCGTCGCAAGACGGCGACCGCCCGTGTCAACCTCGTCGCCGGCTCCGGCAAGTGGACGGTCAACAAGGTCGCCCTCGAGGAGTACATCCCGTCCGAGGCTCTCCGCGACTACCTCAAGCAGCCGATCGCGATCAGCGGCTACGACATCAGCAAGGTTGACGTCGTCGCCTACGCGAAGGGCGGCGGTATCGCCGGCCAGGCCGGCGCGATCCGTCACGGTCTCGCCCGCGCCCTCGTGGCGGCCGACGAGTCCACGCGTGCGGCCCTCAAGAAGGCCGGCTGCATGACGCGCGACAGCCGCATGAAGGAACGTAAGAAACCCGGTCAGCCCGGCGCCCGCAAGCGCTTCCAGTTCTCGAAGCGTTAATCTGGGAAACCAGGTCAAGGCTGGAGGTGGAGGTGGACAATGGAGTTCTCAAAACCGCTGTTCACCTTCACCTTTTTTCTTCACCTACCAACTCGATTCGTATCATGGCATTTGGATTTTTGAAGAAGATCGTCGCCGCGATCACTGGCAAGAAGGCCGACCAGAAGCAGAAAGGTCAGGGCCAGCAGGGTGGCAAGGGACGCCGCGGCAAGCGTGGCGGCAAGGGCGGCCAGCAGCAGAACGGCCGCAACCAGCAACAGCAGCAGGGCCGCCGCGGCGACCGTCAGAACGGTCAGCAGCAGGGCGGCAACCGCAGTCCGCAGAACCAGCAGGGCCAGCCGGGGCCGCGCAACGAGCGCCGCAACAACCGGCAGGGCGGACGCGGACGCAGGGACGACCGTCGCGGAGGCCGCGGCGGCGACCGCGGTCGTCGCGGTCCGGCGCCGGTCAACACGGCGGCGGGCGAGATGCGTCCGGGCGGCGAGATCTCCGCCGAGGAACTGGCGGCCCGTCAGGCCGCGCATGCCGCGTGGGATCCGGCGACGTTCGTCGTCGAGCCCGCAGAGGGCAAGAAGCGCTTCCACGACTTCGACCTTCCGTCCGAAGTGATGCACGGCATCTGCGACCTCGGCTTTAAGTACTGCACCGAGATCCAGGCGATGAGCCTCGAGCAGGCGCTCGCCGGCAAGAACATCGCGGGCAAGGCTCAGACCGGCTCCGGCAAGACGGCGGCGTTCCTCGTCGCGATTCTGACGCGCTACCTCCGTACGCCGGAGAACCGCGCCAAGACGGGCGGCAATCCGCGTGCGCTCGTGATCGCGCCGACGCGCGAGCTCGTCATTCAGATCTGCAAGGACGCCGACGCGATCGGCAAGTACTGCGGACTCCGTTCCCTTGCCGTTTACGGCGGCATGGACTACGACCGCCAGAAGCGCGAGGTCCTGGGCGCGCCCGTCGACCTTCTCGTCGCGACGCCCGGCCGTCTCCTCGACTTCACGAAGTCGCACGTCATCAACCTCGCGAACGTCGACACGCTCGTCATCGACGAGGCGGACCGCATGCTGGACATGGGTTTCATCCCTGATGTCCGCCGCATCATGAGCTACCTGCCGCCGAAGCAGAAGCGCACGACGATGCTCTACTCGGCGACGCTGAACGACACCGTGATGCGTCTCGCCCTCAACTGGATGGAGGAGCCGTTCAAGGCCGAGGTCGAGAGCGAGACGAACGCGACGGACACGGTCCGCCAGGTCGTCTACGTGATTCGCGCGAAGGACAAGTTCACGGTCCTCTACAACCACATCGCGCTTCACCCGGATTCACGCGCCATCGTCTTCTGCAACCGCAAGTCGACGACGGAGGACGTGTACGAGTCCCTCAAGGTGCGCGGCGTCTCGGTCGACATGCTCTCGGGCGACGTCAACCAGAACAAGCGCCTCAAGGTGCTGGAAGCGTTCCGCGAGGGCGAGGTCAAGGTCGTGGTCGCGACGGACGTCGCGGGGCGCGGCATTGACATCAAGGGCCTCGAGTACGTCATCAACTTCGACTTCCCGTACGAGGCGGAGGACTACGTCCACCGCATCGGTCGTACGGGCCGCGCGGGCTCGACGGGCGTGGCGATCTCGTTTGCGGACGAGTTTGAGAGCTGTCAGATCCCCGACATCGAGGAGTACATCAAGGAGCCCCTCAAGTGCACGGTTATCGGTCCCGACGATCCGCTCCTCAGGCCGATTCCGGCCCGCCACACGAAGCTCGGCGAGGTCGATGCGGCGGCGAAGGCGGCGGTAGACGCGCGCGAGGCAGCCGGCGAAGAGGAAATCGCGGCGGCGAAGGCCCTGGTCGGAGCGAACGCGTCTACGGGCAGCGGCGCGCCGGCGATTTTGAAGGACAACGGTCCGCGCCGTCCGCTCCCCACGTTCGAGCATGCGCTCGAGCCGAAGAAGGCACCGCCGGACGAGTCCGACGTCTACTCGAAGCCGGTCGAACAG
>CAMEZU010000175.1 GCA_945947925.1 uncultured Verrucomicrobiota bacterium | reverse complement strand
CCGAAAACAGACTCAATTCTGGGCATGGTACACGGTATTATGACAAACTGCGCGGGTAACTCCAGAGATGCGCCCTCCAGAGGAGCGACGACCCCAAATATGCTATAATTCCCTCATGAAGGTCATTATCGTTGGTGCTGGTTTTGTCGGCATGCAACTGGCTCGGACGCTGGTTGCTGAGGGCCGTGACGTCGTGCTGATCGACAAGGACGCCGATCGCGTGAGGGAGGCGGGCAACAGCATCGACTGCTCCGTCGTCCTTTCCGACGGAAACAGTCCAGCCGCGCTGGAAGAGGCCGGGATCGCCTCCGCCGATGCGCTGGTTGCCGTCACCGAGCAGGACGAGGTCAATATGATCACCTGCTCTTACGTTGAATCGCACCACCCGAACGTCTACAAGATCGCCCGCGTGCGCAACTACGCCTACTACGAGAGCGCGAAGCCGGTGGACGGGACGCATCGCGTCTACGGCATCGACCGGGCGATACATCCCAACGTGGTGACGGCCGAGGCGATTCTCTCGGCGGTTCGCAACGGCTTGCTCGGCGAGACGATCGACCTGGGCTCGGGCTACGGCATCGTCTGCCTGACGGTCGAACGGGGTTCTCCGCTTGACGGACGCTCGCTCGCGAAGCTTGCCGAACTGGACGGGTGGTCCTACCTCGTCGCCACGGTCGAACGCGGCGCGGAGAGCCTCTTGCCGAACGGGAAGACGGTGCTGGAGGCGGGCGATCACATCGGGGTCTTGGCGCGGCGCGATGAGATTCCCGCGCTGATGCGATTCGCGCAGGTTGAGGGCGGCATGCCGCGACGGACCGTCATCTACGGGGCGGGACAGATCGGCTGCATCCTGGCGGCGGACAAGGACATCCGGAATGTGACGCTCGTTGATTCCGACCGAGAGCTCTGTCGCAAGGCGGCCGAGCAGATTCGGAAGGCGAAGGTTATCTGCGGGAGCCTTACCGAAGAGGACCTGGTTTCGGAGGAACGGCTTGACGAGAACGACCTTTTTGTCGCCGTTTCGGAGAACTACGACCAGAACCTTGTCGTGGCAGCCTATATGAAGTCGCTGGGCGTGGCCAAGACAGTGGCGCTGACCTCCAGCGCGGCCGTGGGGTCCATTGCCCGCAAGCTGGGCATTGACGTCGCGATCCCGATCCGCGATACCGTTGTCGACGGCATCGTGGGCTGCCTGAGGGGACGGGGCGTGTCGTCCGTTCATACGCTCTGCGGCGGCGCCTTCGAGATCCTGACGTGCACGGTCGGCGCGCGGGCGCGCGCAGCGGGAAAGGCCTTGCAGGATCTCTCGCTGTCGGGCGTCTGTCTCGTCCTTCTCGTCCAGGACTCGCCCGAGGGGACGATGTCGGTTCCGCGCGGCGGGCATGTCATCCAGGCGGGGTCTCGGGTCGTCCTCGTTTCCCCGAAGGGGGACGATCGGGCCGTCCGCCTTTTCGGAGAGCGTTAAATGAAGACGGGTCAGGATCCGGAGCGTGCGTTCTTCATCGTCGTACTGAGCTGGGTGGCGATCTGCCTCCTAGGGGCCGTGCCGTTGTATTGCTGCGGACATTTCCCGTCCTTCCTCGATGCCCTTTTCGAGAGCGTGAGCGGCTTCACGACCACCGGTGCGACCGTGCTGTCCGACGTGGAGTCGCTGCCGCCCTGGGTCAATCTCTGGCGGTGCGCGACGCATTGGTTTGGCGGTCTCGGCGTAATCGCCCTCGCGGTCGCCCTGCTGCCGCTCCTGGGCGCCGGCGGATTCCGTCTCATCAAGGCCGAGACGTCCGGGCCCGAGAAGGGCAAGTTCACGACGCGCGTGACGAATACGGCGAAGATCCTCTGGATCATCTACTTCGGCATGACCGCCCTTCAGGCCGCGCTCCTCCACGGGGTCGGCTTCGGTCCTGTCGACGCGATCGCCCATGCCTTCTCCACGATGGGAACGGGCGGGTTCTCGACGCGCAACGCGAGCGTCGGCGCGTTTGCGAATCCGGCCGCGGAGTGGATCTGCACCGTCTTCATGCTTCTGGCGTCGGTGAACTTTACGCTCTACTACCGGCTTGTCTCGGGGAGGTTCTCCGACTTTCGCCGCGATTCCGAGCTGCGGGCCTTCTGCGCGGTCGTGGGGGTCGCGGTCGTCGGCATCACAGCCGTCCGCGCGACGGATTTCGCGTCGTTGGCGGATACCTTCCGCACGGTTGCGTTTCAGGTGGCCTCGATCATCTCGACGACGGGCTTCATGACTGACGACTATCTCACCTGGCGTCCTGCGAGCCAGGTGCTTTTGCTGTCGCTGTTCTTCATCGGCGGTTGTTCGGGCTCGACGGCCGGCGGCATCAAGGTCATCCGCTGGACGGTCCTCTCCAAACAGATGCGCAACGAGCTGCTGCGGCTTGTCCATCCGCATGGCGTCTTCACGCTTCGGATCAACGGTAACGCGGGACGCGAGGCGATTGTGCCCGTGGTCGGTTCGTTCGTGCTCGTCTACTTCGTTCTCGTCTTCCTGACGACCGTCGTCGGCGCGCTCGGGGGGCTCGATGCCTGGACGGCCTTCACGGCGGCGTTGAGCATGGTCGGCAATGTCGGTCCTGCCTTCGGCGGCCTTGGCCCGACGGCGAACTGCGGTTTCCTGCCGGCGGGCGTCAAGGCCTGGTACTGCCTTGCGATGCTGGCGGGACGTCTGGAGATCTATACGCTCGTCATCTTCATCCTCGCCTGCATCCGCCGCGTGAGGATCGGCAGGTCGGGCCGGTGCCTACGGCATTGACGGACGCGGATTTCCAGTGAGAAAATCTCAGAACATTCATAAATCAGAACATTCATAAAGGGGAGATGATAACCGTGAGGGGTGTGACGATGGCGGCGATGATGACTTCAATGGTGGCGTCGGCAAACGGTCCTCAGCCGTTCGGCTCGATGACGTGGTTCAACGAGCCCGCGCAGTGGTCGGTTGAGAACGGGACGCTGGCGATGCAGGTGACGGGGCAGAGCGACTACTGGCGTGTCTCGCATTACGGTTTTACGGTCGATGACGGGCCCTTCCTCTACACCGAGCGCGGCGGCGAGTTCGAGGCGAAGGTGAAGGTGACGGGGGCGTACAAGGACCGCTTCGACCAGGCGGGGCTCATGCTTCGCATCGACCACGAGAACTGGATCAAGGCCGGCATCGAGTTCGTCGACGGGCACTACAACGTGAGCGCGGTCGTGACGCACGGGAAGAGCGACTGGAGCGTCATCAGGCTCGACAAGCCCGTCGAGGCGATCTGGGTCAAGGCTCTCCGCCGCCGCGATGCGGTCGAGCTCTTCTATTCCTTCGACGACAAGGACTACACGATGATGCGCAACGCCTGGTTTCAGGACAACGTGCCCGTGAAGGTCGGTCCGGTCGCCGCCGCTCCCGACGGCAAGGGCTTCGAGGCCCGCTTCTCCGATTTCACAGTGAAGCATCTTCCCGACGTCCGTCGCCTCGAGTGGCTCGAGTCGCATAAGTGAGCAAAGACATACACGAGCTTTCCCCGTCTCTTGCTCCCTCAATCTGGTCTTCGGATTGCGAACGCAACGCGTCCGTTTGTGGTATAATTGCATCACGGAAGGAGAGATTCAGATGTGTGAGATGTATGACAAGCTGATGGCGGACATGAAGAGCGCCATGAAGGCGAAGGACATGATGGCTGTGAATGCGATCCGCGGCATCATCGCAAAGGCGAAGGACCTGACGGTCAACGCCGGTAAGGAGATGACGGACGACGCCGTGCTGGGCGTCATCGCCAAGGGCGTGAAGCAGCGCGACGAGTCCATCGCGCAGTTTGAGGCCGCGGGCCGCGCAGAACTTGCCGAGGGCGAGAAGGCCGAGCGCGCGTTTCTACAGAAATACCTTCCCGCGCAGCTTTCCGAAGCGGAGGTTTCCGCGATCGTCAAGGCCGTCATCGCCGAGACCGGCGCGACGTCCAAGAAGGACATGGGGAAGGTCATGAAGGAGACGATGGCCCGTACGAAGGGCCAGGCCGACGGCAAGCTCGTCTCTCGCCTTGTCGGCGCCGCGTTGCCCTGACGCCCCGTTGCGCGTTACCCGTCCCCTGTGGTCCTGAGAGGAAAGAGTGCCGTGGTCCCCAGACGATATGCGTTCAAGGTCCGCTCGTACGAATGCGGTTCGGGCGGAACCGCGACCTTGCCGACGATTTGCAATTACTTGCAGGAGGCCGCGAGCCTCAATGCGGAGGAGCTCGGCTTTTCAAAGTCGAACTTCGACGCGGCGGGGGCGGGCGTCTCGTGGGTGCTGACGCGGCTTGTCGTGAAGATGACGCGCTATCCGCGCTGGGAGGAGGAGGTGACGGTCGTCACCTTCCCGCGCGGCGGACGCAAGATCGTCGCCTGGCGCGACTTCGAGATCCTCGGCGCGGACGGCGCGCGCATTGGCGCGGCCTCGAGCGAGTGGATGCTGATCGACCTCTCGACGCGTCGCATCCAGCCCCTGCCGGCGTCTGTCT
>CAMEZU010000174.1 GCA_945947925.1 uncultured Verrucomicrobiota bacterium | reverse complement strand
CAAGCTGGGCGTCGAGCTCGACTTCTTCCACATCGATCCCGAGAACCCGGGTCAGGTCTTCTGGCATCCGCGCGGGTGGTCTGTCTATGTGACGCTCCAGGACTACATGCGCAAGAAGCTGATCGCCGACGGCTACTGCGAGGTCAATACGCCCGCGCTGATGCCGCGTTCGCTGTGGGAACGCAGCGGTCACTGGGGCCACTACCAGAAGAACATGTTCGTCACCGAGAGCGAGAAGCGTCTTTTCGCGGTGAAGCCGATGAACTGCCCGGGCGCGCTCGAGATCTTCAAGAGCCGCACCCGCAGCTACAAGGACCTGCCGCTGCGTCTCGCCGAGTTCGGCCACTGCGCCCGTAACGAGCCGAGCGGCACCTTGCACGGCATCATGCGCGTCCGGGGCTTCGTCCAGGACGACGCGCACATCCTCTGCACCGAGGAGCAGATCGAGGAGGAGGTCGCGAAGTTCTGCCGCCTCCTCAAGGACGTCTATTCCGATTTCGGTTTCGACAAGAACCTCCTCGTCAAGCTCTCGACGATGCCCGAGGACCACGTCGGCGAGATCGCCACCTGGCAGCATGCCGAGGCGGCCCTTGCGGCGGCCTGCAAGGCCGCGGGCATGGACTACGAGATCCAGCCCGGCGAGGGCGCGTTCTACGGTCCGAAGCTCGAGTTCACGCTTGTCGATGCCCTGGCCCGCCAGTGGCAGTGCGGCACGATCCAGCTCGACTACCAGCTCCCGAGCGCGGAGCGTCTCAACGCCGAGTACGTCGGCGCGGACGGCAAGAAGCACCACCCGGTGATGCTTCACCGTGCGGTGCTCGGTTCGCTCGAGCGCTTCATCGGCATCCTCATCGAGCACTATGCGGGCGCGTTCCCGTTCTGGCTTGCGCCGGAGCAGATCCGCGTTCTGCCGATTTCCGACAAGGCGCTCGACTACGCGCACAAGGTGCAGGACGAGCTCACCGCCGCCGGCTACCGCGTGACGGTCGACGAGTCCGCTGAAAAGCTCGGCGCGAAGATCCGCGAGGCGTCCTTCTGGAAGGTCCCGTACAAGCTGGTCGTCGGTCCCCGCGACGAGGCGTCCGGCACGGTGTCCGTCCGCAAGACGGGCGAGGGCGATCTCGGCGCGATGACGATGCCCGAGTTCATGGCCAAGATCAAGACCGAGCTGATGGACTGAGGGGCCGACCGAGATGAAGGTATTCAATTCGCTCTCCCGTTGCAACGAGGACCTCACGCCGATTGCGGACAACACGATCCGCCTCTACACGTGCGGTCCCACCGTCTATAACTTTGCCCACATCGGCAACTTCCGAGCCTACACGTTCGAGGACATCCTGCGCCGCGTCATCCAGTTCAACGGGATGAAGATCAAGCAGGTCATGAACCTCACCGACGTCGACGACAAGACGATCCGCGGCGCGAACGCGGCGGGCGTGGCGCTCACGGACTATACGAAGACATACAAGGACGCGTTCTTTGCGGACCTCAAGAAGCTGAACATCCAGCCGGCCGAGGTGTATCCTGCGGCGACGGACCACATTCCCGAGATGATCGACCTTGTCGCCGACCTCGTGAAGAAGGGCATCGCCTACCAGAGCGAGGACGGTTCCGTCTACTTCAGCGTCCGCAAGTTCCCGGGCTACGGCAAGCTCGCGCACATCGACTTCGACCACCAGCAGACTGGCGCGCGCTGCGCCTCCGACGAGTACGACAAGGAGAACGTCGGCGACTTCGCGCTCTGGAAAGCGTGGGAGGAATCCGACGGCCCCGTCGGCTGGGATTCTCCCTGGGGTCGCGGACGTCCCGGCTGGCACATCGAATGCTCCGCCATGTCCATGAAGTACCTCGGCGAGACGTTCGATCTCCATACCGGCGGCATCGACAACCTCTTCCCGCATCACGAGAACGAGATCGCCCAGGCCGAGGCCTCCACGGGCAAGGAGTTCGTGAAGACCTGGATGCACTGCGCGCACCTGCGCGTCAACGGCGAGAAGATGTCCAAGTCGCTCGGTAACTTCTTCACGCTCCGAGACCTGCTCGAGAAGGGCTACACGGGCCGCGAGATCCGCTACGTGCTCATCAATGCGCACTACCGGAGCGGGCTCAATTTCGCGTTCACGGCGCTCGATGACGCGCGCAAGTCCCTCGCCCGCATCGACGCGTGCGTCGAGAAGGCGACCGAGGGTGCCGTCCCCGAGTGGGCGCAGGCGCACCTCGACGCCTTCACGGCGGCGGTGAACGACGACCTTAACATCCCGTCCGCTTTCGCGGCGCTCTTCGCGCTCGTGCGCGACGCCAACGGGAAGGGCGCGGCGGGGACGCTTTCCGTCTTCAAGCGCATGGACGAGGTTCTCGGCGTCATCTTCTTCGAGAACGAGAAGAAGGCCGTCGAGATTCCGGCCGAGGTTCAGGCGATGCTGGCCGAGCGTGCCGAGGCCCGCAAGGCGAAGAACTGGGCCGAGTCCGACCGCCTCCGCGATGCGATCGCCGCCGCCGGCTGGCTGGTGAAGGACTCGAAGGACGGACAGAGCTGCACGAAGAAGGCCTGAGAGAGATGACACAGACGCCGAGCCCGCACGACTTCCTTCTCAAGTGGAGGGGAGATGTCCTTGCCGTGACCCTGAAGCTCGACAGCCCGCGTCCCGGGCGCGCGGCTTTCCGCACGAACATCGGGCATGCGCGCATCCGGCGCCGCGAGATCATCGCGGAGACCGAGCGCGGCGAGACGCCGATGGCGCGCGCGTGGACGGACATCCCGCTTCCCGAGGTCGAGCCTGGCGTGTTCCGGGCGGACATCCCGCTGGACGAGGTCGGCGTCTTCTCCGGCAAGGCCTGCTTCTTTCCCGAGGGTTCCAACGTGCCCGAATGGCCCGAAGGCAGCAACACCCACATCAAGGTCGAGAGCGCCGAGACGAGAAAGAACAACTCGATCTACACCGTCTTCCCGCGTCAGTTCGGGTCCTTCCGCGAAGTCGTGCGGCGGCTTCCCGTCATCATGGACACGATGGGCTTCCGCCTCATCCAGACGCTGCCCCCGTTCCCCGTCCCGACGACCTACGCCGTGATGGGCGAGTACGGCTGTCCGTTCGCCTCGCTCGATTTCCTGTCCGTCGATCCCGCCATGGCGGAGTTCGACGAGTATGCGACGCCCCTGGACCAGTTCCGCGAGCTCATTGACGCGGTCCATACGCGCAAGGGACTCTTCCTCGTTGACCTGCCCGCGAACCACACGGGCTGGGCCTCGACGCTGCAGACGCATCATCCCGACTGGTTCCACCGCCAGGCGGACGGCAAGTTCATCTCCCCCGGCGCCTGGGGCGTCACGTGGGCGGACCTCGTCGAGCTCGACTACACGAACCCCGAGCTCCGCGCCTACATGGCGGACGTCTTCCTCTTCTGGTGCCGCAACGGCGTGGACGGCTTCCGCTGCGACGCGGGCTACATGATTCCTGCGGAGACCTGGGAATACATCGTCGCGCGCGTTCGCGAGGAATATCCCGACACGATCTTCATGCTCGAGGGCCTTGGCGGAGAGCTGTCCGTCACGGATCGGCTCCTTGCGGAGTCGAACCTCGACTGGGCCTATTCCGAGATCTTCCAGACCTACGATCGCGGCGCCTTCGAGTGGTACCTGCCGAACGCCATCGCGCGCAGCGAGAAATACGGCACGCTCGTTCATTTCGCCGAGACGCACGACAACGACCGCCTGGCGAAGGGCGGCGAGACGTATGCGAAGCTCCGCGTCCAGCTCGCGGCGCTCCTCAGCTGGCAGGGCGCGTGGGGCATCGCCAACGGCGTCGAGTGGTTCTGCAAGGAGAAGATCGACGTCCACGGCAAGAACGACCTCAACTGGGGCGCCAAGGACAATATGGTCGAGCTCATCTCGAAGCTCAACTTCATCCTCGACACTAATCCGAGCTTCGCCGAGGCGAGCCATCTCGAGGTCGTGACGCGCGGTGCGGGCAACACGCTTGCCGTCGTCCGGAGCCGCCCGGGCGGTGCGGACAACGCGCGTGTCCTCGTGCTCGCCAACCTCGACTGCGGACGTCCCGCGACGATCGAGTGGGACCTCCACCAGTTCCCGGCCGGCGAGGCCTTCGACCTCCTCACCGAGGTGAAGGTGTCCCTGAACGGACCCGTCCACCTCGCCCCCGGCCAGGTCCTCTGCCTCCAGTCCGCTTCCGAATCGCAGGCCAAATCCAAACAGCCAAACATCCCAACAACCCAAACAGCGGACCCGCTCTTCCACTGGCAGTTTCCGCGCGACACGCGCCGCGAGGTCGTCGTGCCGGAGAACCAGTGGGTCGAGGTCTCCGCGCCGCATCATTTCCGCATGCGGATCGTCGATCCGACGACCGGCAAGACCCTCCGCGTCTACCGCTCCCGGACCTCGTCCCCCGTCCCCCGGACCTCGTCCCCCGTCCCTCTTCACTCCGTCACCTTCGACGCCCCGCATTACAAGGGGGACGGCACGGCCTGTCG
>CAMEZU010000173.1 GCA_945947925.1 uncultured Verrucomicrobiota bacterium | reverse complement strand
CCACCTCTCCCTCAGGCGCTGGAAGAGGGCGTAGAGGGCGGGGACGAAGACGATGCCGACGAGGGTCGAGGCGAGCATGCCGCTCATCGTGCAGATGCCGATCGCCTTCATTGCGCCGGCGCCGGCTGATTTCGCGAAGACGAGCGGGAGGACGCCGATGATGAAGCTCCAGGCCGTCATCAGCACGGCGCGGTAGCGGAGGTTCGCGCCGGCCATCGCCGCCTCCTCGACCGACTTGCCCGCGAGGCGCTCGTTGCGGGAGAACTCGACCATCAGGATCGCGTTCTTCGCGGCGAGGCCGACGAGCATCACGCAGCCGAGCTGGGCGTAGACCGAGAGCTGGGTGCCGGTGAGCCAGAGGCCGAGGAAGGCGCCCGCAACGGCGAAGAGGACCGAGAGCATCACCGAGATCGGGACCGTCCAGGATTCGAAGAGCGCGACGAGGAAGAGATAGGCGAAGACCGTCGCCGCCGCCATCAGCCAGGCGAGGCGTCCCTCGTTCTGCTTCTCCTGCAGCGCGACGGGTCCCCACTCGACCGCATAACCCTGCGGCAGGTCGAGTCCCTCGATCATTGCCATCACCTCCGAGCTCGACACGCCGTCGGCCGGCGTCACGTCGAACCAGGCGGCGATCGACTTGTTGTAGCACATGATCTCGCGCGGACCCGTGACGTATTCGACCGAGCCGATGGAGGAGAGCGGCACGCTCTCGCCGCCGTCGCGCGGAATCTGGAGGTCGAGGACATCCCGCACGCCGGCGCGGAAGTCGGGGTCGTTCTGGATCTTCACCTCATAGACGCCGCCCTTGAGGTTGAAGTCGTTGACGTAGAAGCTCGCGAGCTTGTTCTGGAGGCTGCGGTAGACCTTGGCGGGCGTCAGGCCGAGCTCGGCCGTCTTCGCGGGGTCGATCGTCAGCTTGAGCTGGGGCGTCGAGGCGGAGAAGCCGTGGAAGGCGGACTTCACGAGCGGACTCGCCCGCAGGCGCTCGACCAGGCGGTCCGCCTCCTCGATGAACGCGAACGGGGTCGGACCCTCCATGCCGCAGAAGTTGAAGCCGACGCCGGCGGAACCGCCGAGGCCCTTGATCGCCGCCGGCTGCGAGAAGAAGAACTCGCCGGCCGGAAATTCCTCGGCGAGCGCCTTGAGCCGGTCCATGACGGCGTCGATCTGCAGTTCGGGCGTCTTGCGGCGGTCCCAGTGCGCGAGACGCACCACCGCCCGCGCGACGTTCTCGCCCTGGCCGAAGTTGTTCGAGCGGCCGCAGGTCGTGGAGATGGACTCGATGCCCTCGATCTCCCGCGCCCGGTCCTGGAAGGCGTCCATCACCGCGATCGTGCGGTCGAGGGTCTGTCCCTCCGCGAGGCGGCAGTTGACGATGATGTAGCCGCGGTCCTCCTTCGGCATCAGCGTCGTCGGCACGCGCTTCGTCAGGTGCCAGCCGCCGAAGGCGACCGCGGCGAAGAGGACCGCCGTGACGAGTCCGCGACGGACGAAGAGACGGACCAGTCCGAGGTAGCCCTTGCGGGAGAGGTCGAGCGCCCCGTTGAACGGCGCGAAGAGGCGCGGCGGCTTCGCGGCCGGCGGCTTCAGCATGTAGGCGCAGAGGACCGGCGAGAGGACGAGCGCAACCGCGGTCGAGAGGCAGAGCGCGACGCACATCGTGATCGCGAACTGGACGTACATCATGCCGACCATGCCGCCGTAGAAGGCGAGCGGCACGTAGCAGGCGAGGGTAACGAGCGTCGTCGCGATCACCGCCCCCGTGATCTGGGTCATCGACTTCGCGGCCGCCTCCTTCGGCGAGAGCCCCTCGCGCGCCATCAGCGCCTGGCAGTTCTCGACGACCACGATGGCGTCGTCCACAAGCGAGCCGATGACGAGGATGAGGCCGAACATCGTCAGCACGTTGAGGGTGAAGCCGAGGGGATAGAGGACCGCGAACGTGCCCATGAGGGAGATCGGAATCGCAATCGCGGGCACGAACGTCGAGCGCCAGTCCTGGAGAAAGAGGTAGGTGATCGCGATGACCAGCAGGAGCGCGACGGCCAGCGTCCGCCACGTCTCGTCCAGGAAGACCCGGGTGAACGCCGTCGTGTCGTCCGCGAGCACGCCGACCACGCCGGGCGGCATGCGCTTGATCCACTTGTCGACCTCTTCCTTCACGCGGGCAGCGGTCGCGACCGAATTCGCCTCGGGCGTCTTGTAGACGCTCAGCCAGACCGCTGGATTCTCGTTGAAGCGCGAGCGCACCGCGTACCCCTTCGCGCCGAGCTCCACGCGACCGATGTCCCGGACCTTCACCTGTCCGCCCGTCTCCGAATTGGAGCGAATGATGATGTCCTCGAACTCCTCCTTCGTCTTGAGACGGCCCTGGACGTTCACCTTGAGCGAGAGGTAGGGGTTCGCGTACTCGCCGCCGACCGTACCGGCCGCGGCCTGGATGTTCTGCGACTCGATCGCCTTCTTGACCTCGTCGATGGATATGCCGATGCCGGCGAGCTTCACGGGGTCGAGCCAGATGCGCATCGAGTAGGTGCGGCCGCCGGACTCCACCAGCGCCACGCCGTCCATGCGGGCGATTGAATCCGCGACCTGCTTCTCGACGTAGTTGGAGAGGTCCATCAGGTCCATCCCCCGCCCGTCCGTCATGAACATGTACATGACGAGCCGGTCCTCCGGTGACTTCGTGACCGAGATGCCGCTCTGCAGCACTTCCGCCGGCAGCTTCTTCTCCGCGCGCTTCACGGCGTTCTGCACGTTGACGAGCGCGATGTTCGAGGGCGTGCCCGGACGGAAGACGCAGTAGCAGTTGTACGCGCCCTTGTTGTTGCCGTTCGACTTGTAGTACCAGATGTCCTCGACCGCGTTGATCTGGTCCTCAATCACCTGCGCGACGGTGTCGATCGTCACCTCCGCGCTCGCGCCCGTGTAGTTCGCCGAGACCGAGATCGTCACCGGCGTAATGTTCGGGTATTCGGACACCGCCATGCGCGAGAAGCACAGTCCGCCGCACAGCACGAGGACGATCGCCGCGACCCAGGCCGTCCGCGGATGGTCGATGAAGAACTGGGAGAAGGTCCGTTTCATCTGATGACCGAGTCCGCTTTCACGCGGTGCGCGCCGTCCGACACGATCCGCTCGCCGACGGAGAGGCCCTTCTCCACGAACATGAGTCCGTCCTCGGAATCGAGGTCGCCGCGCGCGATGTACCGGCGCGTGACGGACCGGTCGTCGTTCACGACCCAGACGTACGGTCCGCGGACGTCCTGCAGCACCGCCGTCACCGGAATCGCGGGACGCTTCACGCCCGTGGTCGTCGACAGCGTCACGGACACCGTGCCGCCGGCGGCCAGCATGCGGTTCTCGTTGTCGAAGCAGGCGTAGAGCTGTAGCGTGTCCGTCAGTTCGTCAGCCGCGTTTTCGCTGTACTCGACGTGCCCCTCGCCCGGATAGGTGCTTCCGTTGGCCAGGCGCAGGGTCACCTTCGCAGACTCGTCGGACGTCGGCACCGCCCCGCCGAAAAGATCGAGGAGCTCGCGGTTCGACACCGCGAAGCGCACGCGGATCGGATTGAGCTGCACGAGCGAGACGAGCACCCCCGACCCCGCCGTCACGTAGTTGCCCGCCGTCTTCATCGTAGAACCCGCCTTGCCGTCGATCGGCGCGACGATGCGGCAGTGCGCCAGGTCGTCCCTCGCCGCCAGCAGCGCCGCTTCCGCGGCCGCGAGCGACGCCCGCGTCGAATCGCGCTGGGAGAGCGCCTCGTCGACCGCATTGGCCGAGACGGCGCGCGTTCCCACGAGCCGCTTGTGCCGCTCGTACGACAGCTCGGCGTAGGAAACGCTGGCCTTGCACTCGATGACCTTCGCCTCGGCGTTCTTCACCGCCGCCTCGTACTTGACCGGGTCAAGCCGGTAGAGGACGTCGCCGCGGCGCACCTCCGCGCCGTTTTCAAAGCACACTTCGAGAATCTCGCCTGAAACCTGCGGCGTGATGTCCGCCCGCTGAATCGGCACGATCCGCCCGGGATAGGTCCGCTCGTGAAAGTCGGCCTTCTCCACGACAGGCGCCACCGGCAGCGCCAGCGCCGCCGCAGCCAGAATGGAAAGACTTAAGCTCATTCGTGATATTTTACCACAAACTGAGCCAAATGACCTCGTCCGAAATGGCACTCGGTCGGTCAAGACCGCGCTAGCGGTCTTGACGGGCCTCAAGGATGACGATCTTGCAGTAGAGCGGACGCGCCATGTCCTTAACGTCGACCGTCACCCAGACGAGGCCCTTGTCGAGGTCGAGTTCGCCCGTCGGATCGCGAAGCGTCACCGGGACCGGCTCGGCCGTTGCAAGCGACGCCTCGTCCGTCCCGAACACGGCCGCGAGGCCGTTGTTCGCCGCGAGCGCGAGGACATACTCCTTCGTGAGGCCGCCCGCGACCACCGGACGGAACGCCAGATGCACCTTCCCGTTCCCCGCATCGCAATGGTCGACGAT
>CAMEZU010000172.1 GCA_945947925.1 uncultured Verrucomicrobiota bacterium | reverse complement strand
CGGACGGGGCGCTTGTTTACGAGGATGTTGAGAAGTCGACCGAAGACGAGGAGCCGGTGTTTGTAGACCTCACGGGGCCTGTCCCCGACATCCTGGGAAGCGGTTGTACAGGACGCTAGGACGCCAAGACGCCAGGACGACGGCTGAGGCGACCCCGGTCTTGCCCGGGACCAACCAGGGCCCGACCTGCGGTGCGGGCTTTATGCCTTCCTTGGCGCTATTTCTTCAGCCGGAAGCTCAACGTCAGGCGGGCCGTGGTCGGGACGGACTTGCCGGCGGCCTTGGCGGGGGTGAATTTCGCCTTCTGCGCCGCCTTCTTCGCGGCGGCGTCGAGGGCGGGAAAACCGCTCGAGCGGACCACCCGGACTGCCGTGACGCTGCCACGGTCCGTCACGTCGACCTCGACCAGCACGTCCCCTTCCTCGCCCCGCTGGCGCGATTCCTTGGGATACTTCGGCTTGATCGTCTGCTTCGGTGCCGGCGGCACGTCTACCCGCGCCTGCTGCGGGGCCGGCGTCGGCGCGGCGGGGGCGGACGCTTCGGGCGGCGGCGCCGACGGCTCGGACTTCGCCTCCTCGTCCGTCGCTTCGGCCGGTCGCTCGGTCGGACGGTCCTCTTCAACCGGCTTGTCCTCCTCCGGCGGCTCGTCTCGCTCGGGTTCCGGCACGACCTCCGTCGGCGGCAGGTCCAGCGTCACCACCGCCTCGGGCTCGGGCGCGGGAAGATCGACGGACGCGACCTCGGGCGGCACGACCAGGAGCGGAGCGAAGCCGACAGGATCGGGCGGACGCACCGTCTCCGGCTCGTAGGCTGGTTCTGGGGGCGGCGTCGGCGCCAAGGGCACCTGCTGCACGGGCGGCGCCTCCGCCTCGCGGTCCGACAGGCTCAGCTCCACGCTGGAAAGGTCCAGCTCGGCGTCCGAGATCTCGCGATTCGACGACAGGTGCATCACCGCGACCAGTCCCAAGGCCAGCACGACATGCACCCCAATGGCAATGACAATCGCTAGCACCGCCCGAGACATCCTACTCCAATCCCGAATGGCTCTAACTTAAGTCCCGTTCGGCTACATGAGACTGCCTTAGAAGTATGAAGTATGAGCGATGAATGATGAATGGTCGACGTGCGGCTTCGCCGCCGATAACCAGAATCAAAGAAGTTAATAGTCCCGCCATTCATCACTCATCATTCAACGTTCATCACTTTGGCCCATCTCCCTTGACCTGGAAGGTGGCGTTTCCGATGCCGGCGGACTTGAGGGCCGCGAGGAGTTCGATGCCGGTGCCGAGGGACGCCTTGCGGTCCCCGGCGATGAGGACGGGGAGGTCCATCTTCACGCGACGGAGCTCGTCCAGCCGCGCGAGGATGTCCTCCTTCGAGGACGCGATGCCGTTGAACTGCAGCGAATCGTCCGGTGCGATGGTGATGACGATGCGCTCACCCGGCTCGGCCGCGCCTTCGGCGGACGGCAGGTCGACCTTCATGCCGCGATGGACCGTCATGTTGAAGATGCAGTAGATGAAGAAGACGAGCACCAGGAACATGACGTCCATCAACGACGTCATCTCCAGCCGAACCCCTTTTCTCCTCTTCCGAGCCATATCGAAGCCCAACCTTCGCCCCGAATGCCGCTAACCTTCTTCCTCAACCTGCGCGTCGAGCCAGTTGTAGGGGAAGAGGAGGACGAGCGAGGCGACGAGTCCCGCCGCCGTCGTGATGAGCGCCTCGCCGATGCCGGCCGTCGCGGCCATCGGATTCGCGACACCGTCGGCGCCGTTCAGGGCGCCAAACGTCTGCATGATGCCCGTCACCGTGCCGAGGATGCCGAGCATCGGCTCCGCCGTGATGATCGTCGAGACGAAGACGAGCCCCTTCGGGGACTTGTTCCCCGCCCGGAACTCAAGCGCCTTCCAGACGAGAACGGAAAGGCCGACCAACGATAGGACGAGGATCGGCCACATGACCGGTCCGCCCTTCAGGAATGTGTCAATCAAAGCACGCATACGATACCTCAAACGCCCTCGGAAGCCGCAAGGTTCAGATTATATCATAACAAAAGGCCCGGTTTCGAGAACCGGACCTTTCGCGAACATTACTTGTTCTTATGACGCTGCGCCTTCATACGCTTGTCGTATTTATGCTTCGACATTTTTTTCCGGCGCTTCTTCTTGATGGAACCCATGGTTGTTACTCCTTGTTGTTGAACGGCTAGCCAAGCCGCTTTTCTGATCAGAAAATAATCTTGTTGAGCGGAAGCTCGATGATGCCCGTCGCACCTGCGGCCTTGAGCTGCGGAATGATGTCACGAACCTTCCTCTCCTCGACGACGGACTCGACGGCGTACCAGTCGGCGTCGTGAAGCTTGTTGACGGTCGGCGAGTTGATCGCGGGCATCGCCGTCACGACCTTGTCGAGCGTCTTCGCGGGCGCATTGCACTTCAGCAGCACGCGGCTCTGCGCGTCGAGGGCGCCGAGCAGGAGCATCTTGAGCTGCTCGAGCTTCGCACGCTTCGCGGCATCCTTCCAGCTCTCCTTGTTCGCGATGAAGCGCGTCGTGGAGGTGAGGATCGTGTCGACGATGCGGAGATTGTTCGCACGAAGCGAGCTGCCCGTCTCGGTCAGGTCGACGATCGCGTCAACGAGCTCGGGAGCCTTCACCTCGGTCGCGCCCCAGGAGAACTCGACTTCGGCCTTGACCTTGTTCTTCTTGAGGTAGTTCTTGACGATGCCGACCGCCTCGGTCGCGATCGTCTTGCCCTCGAGGTCCTTCACCGACTTGATCTTCGAGTCGTTCGGGACGGCGACGATCCAGCGGACCGGATTCGAGGTCGCCTTCGAGTAGTTGAGCTCGCAGATTTCCTCGACCTTGCCGACGTTGCCGTTCTCGTAAATCCAGTCAAAGCCGCAGATGCCGGCGTCGATCTTGCCGAGCTTCACGTAGCGGCTCATTTCCTGCGGACGCAGGAGACGGCACTTGATTTCCTCGTCGTCAATGGACGGATAGTAACTGCGGCTCGAGCAGGAAACGTTGAAGCCCGCGCGCTTGAACAGCGCGAAGGTGGATTCCTGCAGACTGCCCTTCGGAAGACCTAATACGATTGCCATTGTTCTTTCTTTTTGTGGTGAAAACCTGCGAATTATATCATAATGACCGATGCGAATGCAACCCCTCAGACGGCGAAAGTCGCGTGCGCGTCCTCGCCGAGGCGGCGAAAGGCCTCGGGAAGGAGGTTGGCGGACGCCAGATCCGCGAGCGGACACCAGCAGAATTCGATCCAGTCCTCCTGCGGCTTCACGTCCGCGTCCGAGGCGATTGTGAGCTCGTAGACGAGGTTGATCTCGGCGTGCGGCTGGCCGTGCTGGAGGAAGCTGTTCTCCACGCAGCCGAGGAACTTTCCCGTTTCCGAGGCAAGGCCCGTCTCCTCCTTCATCTCGCGGACGAGCGCCTCGCGTCCCGTCTCGCCGAACTCGATGTGCCCCCCCGGCAGGTACGTCGACTTCCCGCCCTTCGCCCGACAGAGGAGGATCTTCCCGTCGACAATGCACACCCCGCGCGCAATCGTCTCGATCCCCGCCAGTTCGTATTCCTTCAGTTCCGCCATCGCACTCTCCTTTCCCGTAGGGGCGGCGCCCCCGCCTCCCCTACGTTTAGCCTTCCAGCGTCACCGACGCCGACTCGAGTCCGGGAATCGCCCCGGACTTCGTCACCTTCACCCACGCGTGCCGCACCTTCGTGTCCGCCCGGCAGACGTCCAGCGCGACCTTCGCCGCGCGTTCGATCATCCGGCACTCGGCCGCCACAAGCGCCGCGCGGATGCGGTCCGTCAGCGCCGCGTAATCCACCGTGTCCGCGAGCTCGTCGCTCGTCGCGGCCGCATCCGCGACCGTCAGCGCCACATCGACGCGGAGCCGCTGCAGGCGCGTACGCTCCTCGGGAAGTTCGCCGATGATGCAGTCGACCGACAGTCCGTTCAGTTCCAGCGTCATCGCCTACCCCCTGAAGATGAAGAAGACCGCGCCGACGATGCAGAACATCGCCGCGACGTAATTCCAAGAGATATCCTGCTTCATGATCAGGATCGAGAACGGCATGAAGACGAGGAGCGAGATCGCCTCCTGGACGATCTTCAGCTGCTCGAGCTTCATACCGCTCGCGCTGCCGAGCCGGTTCGCCGGCACGGCGAAGCAGTACTCGAGTCCGGCGATGAGCCACGAGACGAGGATCGCGATCCAGGCGGGCTTCGCGGACAGCTTGTCCAGATGGCCGTACCACGCGTAGGCCATGATGAAGTTGGAGGCGACAAGAAGCCCCACGGTCATCCAGTTGATGTTTCCCATGGGGCCATATTGTATCACATTGTCTGCGGAGAGGTGAGACTCAGAAGTCGACTTCGACCACGACGTCGCTCTTGTCCTTCTTCACGGACGCCGTGGCGGAGGACGCCTCCTCGGCCGCGCTCGTCTGCGTCGTCGGCAGGTAGCGGTAGTACACCATCAGC
>CAMEZU010000171.1 GCA_945947925.1 uncultured Verrucomicrobiota bacterium | reverse complement strand
GGCGCTCGTGAAGAAGGGGGCGAGGAAGCGCCTCGTCTGCCTGGACCTGGACGCGACGCTCTGCCAGCACCGGACGGCGCCGCCGAAGGAGAACCTCGCGGTGCTCGACCGGCTGCAGGAGAAGTACAAGTGCGTGATGGTCGGGGCGGGGAACGCGCCGCGGATCTACCACCAGATGGGGGACTATCCGATCGACATCCTCGCGAACTACGGAATGCAGGAGTCGAAGATGGTGGACGGGAAGTTCACCATCGTCCGCCAGGTCACGAACAAGGTCGACCAGGCGTTCTTCCTGCGCGAGACCGACAGGCTGCGGAAGAAGTACGGCTACACCGAGTACTGGGGGAAGCCGGTCGAGTTCCACGCATCCGGCATGGTCACGTTCGGCCTGCTCGGAACGGCGCCGAAGGCCGAGCAGAAGGTGACGTTCGACCCCGACCGGAAGAAGCGCCGGGCGATGTACCCCGAGGTCTGCGAGATTTTCAAGGACTACAGCGTCTACATCGGCGGCAGCTCGTCCTTCGACTTCGCGGGGCCGCAGTACAACAAGTACGACTGCGTGATGGCCTACGCGAAGGAGCATGGCTACGCGCGCGACGAGATCGTCTTCGTCGGCGACGACTTCGACGACGGGGGCGGGGACAGCCACGTGCGCATCAGGGGCCTGGACTACATCGCGGTCGACGACTACCGCAAGTTCCCCGAACGCGTGGCCTGCCTGCTCAGGTGACGGTTTCCGCCGCGGTTTCCGCAGCGCTTGCGCGCCGCCCCGGGATTCGCTATACTACGGACCAGAAAAATGACTTCAAACGACGAATATGTGCTGCAGCTCCTCCGCGAGGGGGGGTATGTCACGGCTGAACAGCTGGATGTCGCATCCCAGGCGATGCGCGAGGGGAACGAGACCACGCTCGACGTGCTCGTCGCATCCGGCGCCATCTCGGAGGACGACGTCCTCGGAACGATCGCCGACACGTTCGGGCTCAAGTACGTGAGCATCGACCCCGGCGCCATCGATGTGGAGGTGGCGAAGCAGATCGAGCCCGAAATCGCCCGCAAGTACGGCGTGGCGCCGGTCATGGCCGACGCGGAGTCCGTCACGGTGGTGCTGTCCGACCCGATGGGCTACGACGCGGTCGACTCGCTGCGCTACGTCCTGCACGGCAAGGACGTGCAGGCCGTCCTGGCGCCTTCCGAGGAAGTGCGCGCCGTCATGGAGAAGCTCTACCCGAGCGGCGCGGACGAGGTGACGACGCGCAACGACGACGGCTATGGCGGCGAGGAGAGCGCGGACGGCGATGACGCGCCGGTCATCAGGCTGTGCTCGCTTCTGCTTTCCAACGCCATCAAGATGAAGGCGTCCGATATCCATCTGGAGCCGATGGAGAAGGAATTCCGCGTGCGCTACC
This sequence comes from uncultured Verrucomicrobiota bacterium, assembly GCA_945947925.1. GTDB lineage: Bacteria > Verrucomicrobiota > Kiritimatiellia > RFP12 > UBA1067 > UBA1067. Next base: position 3,143 of record CAMEZU010000171.1, on the reverse strand, counting down.
GCATCGACGGCGCCCTCCGCAAGATGGACTCGCCGCCGAAGCGCCTGCAGGGCTCGATCATCTCGCGCATCAAGATCATGTCGAAGATGAAGATCTCGGAAAAGCGCATCCCGCAGGACGGCCGTATCCAGATCAACGTCAACGGCAAGGACCTTGACCTCCGCGTGAGCTCGGTGCCGACGAACCACGGCGAGTCGATCGTCATGCGTATTCTCGACAAGACGAACCTCTCGCTCGGCCTGCCCCAGCTCGGCTTCCTCACGGACGACCAGGCGACCTTCGAGCGTCTCATCAAGCTTCCTGACGGCGTCGTCCTCGTGACGGGTCCGACGGGTTCGGGCAAGACGACGACGCTGTACGCCTGCCTCGGCCAGATCAACACGCCGGACAAGAAGCTCATCACGGTCGAAGACCCTGTCGAATACCAGATGTCGGGCATCAACCAGGTGCAGGTGAACAAGGACGTCGGCCTCGACTTCTCGGCGGCCCTCCGCTCCATCCTGCGTCAGGCGCCGAACATCGTGATGATCGGCGAAATCCGCGACGAGGAGACCGCGGGCATCGCCATGGAAGCGGCCCTCACCGGCCACCTGGTGTTCTCCACGCTGCACACGAACGACGCGCCTTCGGCCATCACCCGTCTGACGGACATGGGCTGCAAGCCGTTCCTCGTGGCGTCGGCCGTGCGCGCCTGCCTGGCGCAGCGACTCGTCCGCGCGATCTGCGTGAACTGCAAGGAGGAGTACACGCCGACGGAACGCGACCTCAAGATGCTCGGATCGATCGCGAAGGTCATCCCCGAGCGCATGTACGTGGGCAAGGGGTGCGCGAAGTGCAACAACGGCTACAAGGGCCGAAAGGGCATCTTCGAGATCTTCGAGGTCGACGACACGATCCAGCGCCTGATCTTCGACCACGCGCCGTCGTCCGTGCTGCGCCAGCGCGCCCGCGAAATGGGCATGCGCACGCTGCGCGAGGACGGCATGCTGAAGGTCGCGTCCGGCATGACCTCCCTCAGGGAGGTCCTGCAGGCCACGATGGGCGATGCCGACTAATCCGCGTGGAAGGGTGACCCCATGGCCAGCGACATCACGATGAAGGACCTGCTGCAGGCGACCATCGACGAAGGTGCGTCCGACCTGCACGTGCGGGCCTTGATGCCGCCGGAGCTCCGCGTGCACGGCGAGCTCGTGGCGATCGCGGACGAGTGCTTCACCGAACAGGAGACCTACGAGCTCTGCCAGGAGATCATGACGCCCGGGCAGATCGAGGAGGTCGAGCGGAACGGCGGCTGCGACTTCGCGCTCGCGCATGACGACGGCACGCGCTTCCGCGTCTCCGTGTTCAAGGAGCGCGGGCGCTGGGGCTGCGTGCTCCGCATGATTCCGTCCACGCTGCTCACACTCGACCAGATCGGCCTGCCGCCCTCGATCCGCGAGCTCCTCTTCAAGCCGCGCGGGCTCATCCTCGTGACGGGGCCGACCGGCTCCGGCAAGTCCACGACGCTCGCGTCGATGATCGACGTGATCAACCAGCAGCGCGGCGTGCACGTGGTCACGATCGAGGACCCGATCGAATTCTACCACACGTCGAAGAAGTCGCTGGTCACGCAGCGCGAGGTCGGTTCGGACGTGCCGTCCTTCGCGGAGGCCATCCGCCGCGCGCTGCGCCAGGACCCGGACGTGATCCTCGTCGGCGAAATGCGCGACCTCGAGACGATCGCCGCGGCCATCACGGCGGCCGAGACGGGTCACCTCGTCTTCGGCACGCTGCACACGACGGGCGCGGCGGAGACGATCGACCGCATCGTCGACGCGTTCCCGATGAACCAGCAGGCGCAGATGCGCACGCAGCTCTCCGTGAGCATGCAGGCGGTGATTTCGCAGATCCTGCTGCCGCGCCTGGGCCCGGACGGACAGGTGCACGGCCGCATCGCGGCGTTCGAGATCATGCTCGCGACGTCGTCGATCCGCAGCCGCATCCGGGACAACAAGACTTTCCAGATCCGCTCCGACATCCAGACCGGGGCGAAGTACGGCATGGTCACGCTCGACGCATGCCTGATGGACCACTACCGCAACGGGCTCATCTCGTACGACGAGCTCATCACGAAGTCGCAGGACCCCGACACGGTCGTCGCGAAGCTCAAGGAAGAAATGGGGCGCCGCTAATGGCACAGCAATTCGATCCGCTGCTTGATCTACTGGTGAAAAACGGCGTCCTGGACCAGGACGGCGTCGACACCATCCTCGAGGAACAGAGGAATTCGGGCGGCAAGGCCATCCGCGACATCGTCATCGAGGGCGGCTACATGGACGAGGATTCGCTTCTCGGCATGATGGCGGCCTACCAGGGCTGCGAGGTCGTCGACCTCGCGTCCATGGAGCTCGACGACGATGTCGTCCACTCGATTCCGCCGTCCATCGCCCGCATGTACAACGTGCTGTGCGTGGCGTCGGACCCGACGAGCGTGACGCTGGCGACCTCCGGCCTGGTGGACCCGATGGTCTCCGACGAGGTCTCGTTCTCGCTGTCGAAGGAAGTGCGCTTCGTCATGGCGCGCGAGAAGGACGTGGCCGAGCGCATCTCGCAGCACTACGGCGACGCGTCGGACTCCGTCGCGGACGTGCTGAAGTCCATCGGCGAGGGCATGGAGGCGGACGAGTCGCTGAAGAGCGACCCGAACGACGTGGCGGCGCTCGAGGGCGCGGCGAACAACAACGCCATCGTCAAGTTCGTCAACATGATCCTCTACCAGGGCGTCGTGGACCGCGCGGCGGACATCCACATCGAGCCCTTCGAGCACGACTTCAAGATCCGCTACCGCGTCGACGGCGCGCTGTACGAGGTGAAGGCCCCGGACGTCTCCATGGCGCCGGCCATCATCTCCCGCGTGAAGATCATGGCGAACCTCAACATCGCCGAACGCCGCATCCCGCAGGACGGACGCATCGCGATCAACGTGGCGGGCCGCCCGGTCGACCTCCGCGTGAGCTGCCTGCCGACCACCCACGGCGAGTCCGTGGTGATGCGTATTCTCGACCAGAGCGCGACGTCCCTCGACCTTGAAAACGTCGGCCTGCCGGAAGACGTGTACGAGCAGATCACGATGGACATCGAGAAGCCGAACGGCATCATCGTCG
>CAMEZU010000170.1 GCA_945947925.1 uncultured Verrucomicrobiota bacterium | reverse complement strand
CTCTGCACGGCTTGCCGTCCTAATCGTATGTCGATTTCTTTACGATATAGCTCCTTCCGCTATTAGTTCTGCCGAGCTTTGCTTGGCGTACCTATGTCAATAACCCTTATGTACTCTTATGTGCGAGAGGGATAACCCTATCGCTCCATTCGATGTTCTTTCGCCTTGAATTGTATCACAAAACCGCCTCCGGGCGCCAGGTGGAGCATCAGTTCGTCCCCGCGCGAGACCATACGCCGTTCGTGGACGTAGTGCGTCGGTTCGCGATCCGAATCCGCCGCGTCGCGAAAAATCTCGGCCTCCCACGCGCCTTCGCCGAGGAACGGCACCCGCAGTCTGTACGGCTGCGGACGGGAGGTTCCGATGCCCGCCGCATACCAAGAGCCGTCCTTCGACTGGCGCGCACAGGCCGCGACCGTATCCGGCGAACCGGCGAGCGCGACCGTGTTCGACCAGACGACCGGGATCCGACTCATGAACCGGAAGCACTCCCCGTTCCGCTCATAGTTCGTCGGGCTGTCGCACAGCATCTGGAGCGGTGCCTCGAAAAGCGCCAGCATCGCCATCTGGCGACTCCGTGTGCCGAATGCCCCCGGCCGGTTCCCCGCCTTCTCGCCGCGATAGGGGGAATCCACCGGATGGTTCAGCATCGCCCCTGGCGTGTAGTCCATCGGCCCCGCCGTCAGGCGCAAATAGAACGCCCGAACGTCCGCCGTCATCATGTCGTACCCGCCCTTGTACCACTTCATTTGCTCGAGACCGTGGATAGCCTCGTAGTTGAGGACGTTCGGATAGGCGCGGGATAAGCCTGTGGGACGGCAAGCGCCGTGAAAATCGACGACGAGCCGCTCCGCCGCACACGCCGCCGCGAAACGTTCCATGAAGCGGGCGGACTCCGCATCGCCGCGGTCGATGAAATCGACCTTGAGCCCCTTCACGCCGAGTTGCGCGAAACGCCGCGCGACCATCGCCTCGTCTCCGCAGGCCTGTGCCCACGAGAGCCAGAGAACCAGCCCGACATTCCGCTCGGTCGCATAGGCGACGAGATGCGGCACGTCGACCTTTGGGTTGAACTTCCATGGCCGGCGCACGTCATTCCAGTCGAAGATGTCGAGTCCGTCGCTCCAGCCACCGTCGAGGATAACGTATTCGATGGCATTCGTTGCGGCGAAGTCGATGAACCGCCTGTAGGTCGCCGTGTTGCAACCCGCCGCCTTGCCCCGATTGTCCCAGTCATTCCACCATTCCCACGCGGCCTTGCCGGGCTTCACCCACGAGAAGTCCACCGCGGGATCCGCCGGTGCGGCGAGCGCCCAGACGATGTCGGCCTCGCACAGTTGCGCGGGCGTGTCAGCGAGTGCGAAGACGCGCCACGGGAACGTCCGCGCCCCTTTCGTGCGCGTCAGGTAGGGCGCGTACTCCGCGATGCGCACGAACTGCCCACGCGCGAAGGGCCGCTGGTCAACCCAGGGGGAAATCGCGTACTTCGTCTTCAGGGGCGCGCACTCGAAACGAGCGGCAAGCCGCCCCGCGCCATTCGCCGCGAGATAGAGGAACGGGTAGTCGCGCACGTCCGCGTCCATGACGGCGACGGTCGTACCCGTCGTCGAATAGACGAACGGCAGGTAGGCGACCTCGTTCGTCGCGAGCGCGAGGTGCGCGGCCTCGGCGCGGCGCGGCACGGTCTCCTCGCAGCCGAACTCGGGCGTCGCCGCGTACCAGCAGACCGCGTCCGCCCCCGGGATCTGGATGTCGGCGCATTCCCCGTCCACGGTGATTTCACCTTGCCGCCGCGTCTCGAAGCGGTAGGCCGCGCCGTCCGAGCGGGCAATCAGGCGGATGCCCCAGTCCCCGAAGTCGGCGAACGTCTCCTCCGCCTCAAGATCGACGGCGGACTTCTTGTAGACGGGTGCCGGAACCGTGCCGGTGATTCCCCGCGTCGAGATGCGGACGGGCTGGCGGCTTTCGGAAAGCGGCTTTCCATCGACGACGAGATCGACGGAACTCGCCACGATGACCGTCAACCCGTTGCGGACGACTTCAACCGTCCCGGCCGCGCAGTCCAAGCGGATTTCGTTTCCCCCGCAGACGGCGCGGGCGACACCCGGAGCGTTCGCACAAAGGAAACCTGGCGCGAGCGCCGCGCCCAGCAGAATTGTCCACACCGACAACTGATACGAAAATGACCGCATAATCCTTACCTTCCACGCGCGTGCCTTGTGCGTTCCTTCCCCCGGGACGGAACCTCATCGGACCTTTCAATAATTCGCCGGACGCCACAAACGACAATCGGCACGTCGCCGACCATCAGCTCGACCCGGTTCTTCCGAACCTGGACTTTCTTTTCCCGTCCGTAGATGTCGCAGACGTGCGCCCCCCTCTCCACGTCGACCTCGATTGTCGACTCCTTCGCCTCGGGCCGGCCCGAGAGGTCGTCGATGCGCCAGCCGTAAATGCGGTTCCGGTCGCCTTGCCAGACAATCGCGCACGGCACTTTTCCGCTCCAGAAGCGGAGCGTCCGAAGCCCCGAACGGGACACGCTGCATTCCAGCCCAGAGACAGCTTTCGTCAACTTGCGCACGAACGCCGCAGTCTTCAGACGGCTTTTTTCGCTCCCGTCCCGTCCGAAAAAGCCGGAAACCTTGCAGTAGCGCCCAACCTTGTCCGTGATGGTTGCGGCCAGGGGCGTCGTGCCGACGGCCGATTCCGATTCGGAGCCGTCGCGCAGGTTCGTGAAGGCGACAGCGCGGCATTCGGGCCGCGCCGAAAGCAAGAAGAGCGAGCCAAAAAACTGCGCGTCCCCCAACTCCGTCTCGCGCCCCTTGTCCTGGAAGACGTTGAACCCGACCGGTCCGAAGTTCAGCACCATCACGGGCAGGTTCGCCCATTTCGTCTTCCAGAGCAGATCCCCCAGACGCTTCCGGGGCTCAGACCAAGGGAAGCTCTCCCAGAGGATTGCCAGGCCGCTCACCTTCTCCCGAACGCCGTTGAACAGAACGCCGCCCCAGTCGCCGGACGGGAGAACCCAAATTTCCGGCGTGGTGGACGGATGCGCCGCGCGGGCCGCCGCATACGGCGCGAGCCGTTCCGCCCACTCCCGCCCCTGTGCCTTGGCATTTTCCTGCTTGGTGGCCCAGTCCGCACCCTGCGGCGTCACCGTCATGGGCACGACGAGACGGCGCACGCCCCGCTCGTACAAGGACTGCAGATCCTCTAGCGCATTGCCCCCCTCCACGGGCAGGCTACGGCAGACATTTTCGTCAATGTAGACATATTCGTCAAAGCCTTCGCCCGGATGTGCGTCGAAGAAAAATCCGCCGCCCATCCTGCGGAATGCGGCAATCTCCCCCGCGGTCGCCCCTTCAGCCGAAACGAGGCCCCAGTCGGTCACGGGGCGCGACGCCCCCTCCGTCGGCGCGGATGCGCCAAGCCCGTAGACGATGAGCGGCGCACCGCTCAGCTTCAGCGTCACATGGCCCTTCTTGTCCGCCTTGATCTTGCGCGTGCGCCCAATCGCGTCGCGCACGACGACAAACCCCTTCGGCGCCGTGAAGGCGTATTCGGTATGGCTCTTCCAGTGGTCGAGCCACGGCTCGAGATGTCCCGTGAAGGGGCGCCCCGTGAACATGCCGTCGTAGGGATAGTAGCCGTCCTTGCGGTCGTAGAGAATCGCCATCTCGCCGTGCGGCGTCTTGAACACCCACGCCTTGCGGTCGTCATCGTAATTGACCTCGCGGTCGAATTCCGCCCCGTCCAGCGCCTCGGAAATCGTGCAGAAGGCGAGAAGCGAAGGCTTGACCGTCCCGTCTCGCCGCAGAAGCCCGTAGTGGTATTCCTTGTTTCTCTCGTTGATGCCGCCGATGTCGGAGTGCACCGAATCGTGCATCTGGTACCAGTTGAGCGCCGTGACGCCCTCTACCTTGGCGAGCATGCAGGAGAGGATCAGGTTTTCCGCCGCGGAGCGCGTCGAGTCCGAATCGTTCATGTTCGGCGGCGTGCGGGCGTAGACCTCCGTCAGGATGAGCCCGAGCGGGCGCCCCTTGTCGCGCATGCGGGCGATGAAGCCCTTTGTCGTCCCGATCTGCGAACGGTAGTTCCATTTCCAGTCCGCCCCCGGGTTGTCGGGCGTCTGGTTCAGCCGTCCGGGATGGAGCGAGAGGATGTCGCAGTACTGCCAGCAGCCCGCCTTGTCCATCGCATAGTAGAAAGCGCCCCCGTCGACGCACCCGGCGAAGCCGAACGTGGAAATCTTGACCTTCTTCTCCAGTTTCAGCGCGGCGCGGGCGTCGTAGAACGCCTTCAGCCAGTCGCGGTAGTAGTTCACGCGCCGGGTGACCTCGTCGCCGCCCGCCCCGAAGTTCAGTTCATTGCCGATTTCGACGATCGGGCAGTCCCGCGCGACAGCTTCCTCCAGTTTCTTCGTCGCGAACGCGAGCCGCAACGTCTCGTTCGTCGCCTTGTTGTCCAAATGAAACGAGAGAATGCCGAGGCGGTTTTTCTCCGCATACTTCTCCGTCTCGAATCCGCCCGAGGAGCGGATCCACCGCGCCCCCATGCGCGACA
>CAMEZU010000169.1 GCA_945947925.1 uncultured Verrucomicrobiota bacterium | reverse complement strand
CTTCTCGACATCGTCAATCCGACCGCGCAGACGATCGATGAGCTCAAGAAGCTCAACCTTCCGGCTGGCGTCGACATCACCATCAAGGTCTGATAGGAGGTCGACATGGAAGGTTTGATCGGTAAGAAGATCGGAATGACGCAGGTTTACGACGCCGAGGGTAAGCGCACGACGGTTACCGTGATTGAGGTCGGTCCCTGCCCCGTCGTTCAGGTGAAGACGCTCGAGAAGGACGGCTACGTCGCCGCCCAGGTCGGCTTCGGTGCCCAGAAGGCTTCGCGTCTCGCGAAGGCCCAGGTGAAGCACTTCGAGAAGGCCGGCGTCGAGACGATGAAGGTTCTGAAGGAGTTCGCGCTCGATGCGGGCGAAGAGGTCAAGGCCGGTGACGCGATCACGGTCGCCAACTTCGACGGCTGCAAGTACGTGGACGTCACGGGCGTGACGAAGGGCCGCGGCTTCGCGGGCGTTCTCAAGCGCTACAACTTCGCGGGCGGCAACATGACGCACGGCGGCCACTCCAAGCGCCGTACGGGCGGCCTCGCGGCGCGCGACCTCCCCGGCTGGATCGAGAAGGGCAAGAAGATGCCCGGTCACATGGGTGACGTCAACCGCAAGGCGCAGAACCTCGAGGTTGTCCAGATCCGTCCCGAGGACAACGCGATTCTCGTCAAGGGTTCGGTCCCGGGTGCCCGCAACGGCATCGTGATCGTCCGCAAGTCCCTCAAGAACAACGTGATCGCCTTCAAGGCGCAGAAGGGGGCTAAGTAATCATGAAGAAGATCGATATCAACGTCGACCAGTCCACGCTGACGCTCGACAAGGGCGACCAGGCCGTCAAGGACGCCGTCACTGCGATCCGCAACGCGATGCGTGCGGGCACGGCGTGCACGAAGGGCAAGGGCGAGGTCGCGGGTTCCAACAAGAAGCCCTGGAAGCAGAAGGGTACGGGCAACGCCCGCGCCGGTTTCCGTCAGTCCCCCGTGTGGCGCGGCGGCGGTGTCGCGCACGGTCCGAAGCCGCGTGACTTCGAGACGAAGCTCAACAAGAAGGTCTGGAAGCTCGCGTTCGCGCGCGCCCTCTCCGACAAGATCGTCGCCGGTGACGTCATCGTCGTCGACGAGTTCAAGTTCGAGGCGCCGAAGACGAAGCTCATGGCGGCTTTCCTGAAGGAGCTCGGCGTGGATCGTTCCGCGATCATCGTTCAGAAGGACGTCGACGATACGACGCTCCTCGTCACCAGCAACCTCCCCCGCATCGACTACTCGACCGCGCAGGCTCTTGATGTCTACACCGTGATGGTGAACAAGAAGCTCGTCTGCGACAAGGCCGGTTTCGACGCTCTCCTGGCGCGCATCGCCAAGTAAGGAACGAAGCCATGACGAACGAAGAAATCATCAAGCGCGTCCTGATCACCGAGAAGGGATCGATGCTGAGCGCCCAGAACCGCTACGCCCTCGAGGTCGCGGTCGATGCGCGCAAGCCGCAGATCGCGGAAGCCGTCGAAAAGAAGTTCGGCGTGCACGTGCTCGCGGTCCGCACCATTAACGTCAAGGGCGGTCTCCGCTACATCCGCGGCACGCGCCGCGCGGTGACGGAAGCCACCTACAAGAAGGCGATCGTCACGGTCAAGGCCGGCGAGCGCATCGAACAGGTCTGAGGAGTCTAGACAATGGCACTTAAATCTTACAAAGCCCGTTCGTGCGGCATGCGCTTCCGCGAGTCCGCGACGTTCGAGGAGATCACCGAGAAGAAGCCGGTGAAGAGCCTGACGAAGGCTGTCCGCAAGACGGCGGGCCGCAACAACCAGGGCCGCATCACGACGCGTCATCACGGCGGCGGCGTGAAGCAGCGCATGCGCATTGTCGACTTCAAGCGCAACAAGTTCGACGTTGAGGCGACCGTGAAGGACATCGCCTACGATCCGACCCGCAGCGCTTACCTCGCCCTCATCGAGTACGCCGACGGCGTGAAGAGCTACATCCTCGCGCCCGAGGGTCTCAAGCCGGGCATGAAGGTCATGAACGGTTCGAAGGCCGAGGCGACGGTTGGCAACTGCCTCCCGCTCAGCCAGATCCCGCTGGGTCTCATGGTCCACGCGATCGAGCTCGTTCCGGGCGAAGGCGCGAAGGTCGGCCGTTCGGCCGGCAACTCCTGCCAGGTCATGGCGCGTGACGGCGGCACGGTCACCCTGAAGCTTCCTTCGGGCGAAGTCCGCCTGTTCAACGGCCGTTGCCTCGCGTGCGTCGGTTCCGTCGGCAACAAGGACTGGGGTTCCATCAAGCTCGGCAAGGCCGGCCGCAAGCGTTACATGGGCATTCGCCCGACGGTGCGCGGTGTCGCGATGAACCCGGTCGACCACCCGATGGGCGGCGGCGAAGGCCGTACGTCCGGCGGTTCGCATCCGCGGTCTCCGTGGGGCCAGCTCGCGAAGGGCGGCAAGACCCGTCCGAAGCGCAAGGCGTCCAACAAGGTCATTGTCAAGAGGAGGAAGTAATCCATGGCACGTTCTCTCAAGAAGGGGCCTTATGTCGAGGATAGCCTCCTCCGCAAGGTCGAGAAGCAGCAGGCGAGCGGCAAGAAGCAGCCGATCAAGACCTGGAGCCGTCGTTCGATGGTCATCCCGGAATTCGTCGGTCTGACGTTTGCGATCCACAACGGTCGCCAGCATATGCCGATCTTCATTACGGAAAACATGGTCGGCCACCGCCTCGGCGAGTTCGCTCCCACGCGGACGTTCAAGGGCCATGGTAATACGGCTGAGAAGGCCAAGAAGTAAGGGGATAGAAAACAATGGAAGTCATTGCCATCACCCGTAATGCGCGCATGTCGGCCGCCAAGGGCCGTCCTCTGGCGCGTGCGTGCCAGGGGCTCAAGGCCTCTGAGGCGCTGAAGGTCGTCGAGTTCTCGCCGAAGAAAGCGGCCGAGATTCTCCGTAAGACGCTTCTCTCCGCCATCGCGAATGCGAAGAACAACAACGGCGTCGCCGATCCGGGCTCCCTCTACGTGAAGCTCAGCGTGTTCGACGAGTCCGTCCGTATGCGTCGTTACTGGCCCACGGCCCGCGGTTCGGCTCACCCGATCGCCCGCCGCATGTGCCACTGCAAGGTGGTCCTCACGGACGTCAAGAAGGAGTCGAAGTAATGGGACAGAAGGTTAATCCTATCGGTTTCCGCGTTGGCGTCAACCACGCCTGGGGCAGCCGTTGGTTCGCGCCTAAGAAGAACTTCGGCGCCTACCTGATCGAAGACCAGAAGATCCGCGAGACGGTCAAGGCGAAGCTCGCCGAGGCCGGCATCTCCAAGATCCTCATCGAGCGCTACGCCAACCGCGTCCGCGTGACCCTGTTCAGCGCCCGTCCGGGCGTGATTCTCGGTCACAAGGGCGAGGAGGTCGAGAAGATCCGCACGCAGCTCGAGAAGATGACCAAGAAGGAAGTCTACCTCGAGGTCAAGGAAGTCCAGGGCGCTGACGCGGATGCGCAGCTCGTCGCCGAGGGCATCGCCCAGCAGCTTGAGCGCCGCATCGCCCTCAAGCGCGCGATGAAGCGTGCGATGAAGGTCGCGATGGACATGGGCGTCGACGGCATCAAGGTGCACGCGAGCGGCCGTATCAACGGCGCTGAAATCGCGCGCGTCGAGTGGTCCCGCGAGGGCAAGGTGCCGCTGCACACGCTCCGTGCGAACATCGACTACGGATTCGCGGAAGCCAACACCACGGCCGGCAAGATCGGTCTCAAGGTGTGGATCTGCAAGAAGGATGGTTTCCAGGCGCGTGCTCCCCGCGGCGAAGGCCGTGGTCCGCGTCGCGAGCGTGGTGACCGCAAGGAGAGGAGCTAAGCCATGCCGCTGATGCCTAAGAGAGTCAAGTTCCGCAAGGTTTCGAAGGGCAACCGTTCGGGTTACGCCACCTCGGGCACGGATCTCGCGTACGGCGAGTTCGGTCTGAAGGCGCTCACGCGCGGCCTTCTCACGGCGACGCAGATTGAGGCGTGCCGCGTTGCGATCAACCGCGAAATGAAGCGTAAGGGCAAGCTGTGGATCCGCGTGTTCCCCGACAAGCCCGTCACCCGCAAGCCTATCGAAGTGCGTATGGGCGGAGGAAAGGGCAACCCGGAGTTCTGGGCGGCCGTCATCCTCCCCGGCAAGGTCCTCTTCGAGGTCGGCGGTGTCAGCGAGGAAGTCGCGAAGGAGTGCCTCCGTCTCGCGGCGACCAAGATCGGCATTCACACCAAATTCATCACCCGCGCAGGAGTCAAGATCTGATGAGCACGGAAACCAATAATCGCGGCGCGCGCAAGGTGCGCAAAGGCGTCGTTGCGTCCAAGATGGGCGCGAAGAGCGTGGTCGTCACGGTCAGCTACCGCGAACTCCACCCCGTGTACGGCAAGGTCGTCACGCGTACGAAGAAGTACCACGTGCACGACGAGGCCGACACGGCCAAGGTCGGTGACACGGTCACCATCATGGAAACGCGTCCGATGAGCGCCACCAAGCGCTGGCGCATCGTCGCGAAGTAAAGGAGACACCCGAAATGTTGCAGGAACTCTCCAACCTCGTTGTCGCGGACAACACCGGCGCCAAGCGCGCCATGTGCTTCCGCATCCTGA
>CAMEZU010000168.1 GCA_945947925.1 uncultured Verrucomicrobiota bacterium | reverse complement strand
GATGCCGTCCTTGTCGTGGCTCTGCTCGATGACGGCCTGCACGGTGCGGCTCACGCCGATGCCGTAGCAGCCCATGACCATCACCTTCTCCTTGAGGTCGTCCGTCTTGTAGACGGCGTTGAAGGCGTCCGTGTACTTCGTGCCGAGCTTGAAGACGTGCCCGACCTCGATGCCGCGCTTGATGACCATCGGCTTCCCGCACTTCGCGCAGATGTCGCCGTCACGCACGACCACGAGGTCCGCGAAATCGGCGTCGGCGATGTTGCAGTCACGCGCGAGGTCCACGTTCTTGAGATGGAAGTCATCCTTGTTCGCACCGACGATGCAGCCCTTCGCGCCCTTGAGCTCCTGGTCGCAGACGATGCGGATCGACGCGTCTGCGGGCTTCACCGGGCCGACGGAACCCGCGTTCGCGCCGGAAGCCTTCAGGACCATCTCGTAGTCCGCGAGCTCGAGCTTCTTCACGTCGAGGAAGTGCTTGAGCTTGACGTCGTTGACGTCACGGTCGCCGGGGACGCAGACCATCACGGCCTTGCCGTCCGCGTTGTAGACGAGGGACTTGACGAACGCGCTCCCCGGAACGCCCATGAACGTCGAGACCTGCTCGATCGTCTTGGCGCCGGGCGTCGCGATCTCCTCGATCGCCGGGCAGTCGGCGTCGTTGCGCGCGGCGACCCTGCGCTCCGCCTTCTCGAGATTCGCCGCATAGCCGCAGGTCTCGCAGAACGCGATGCCGTCCTCGCCCGCGTCGGCGAGAACGTGGAACTCGTGCGAGAACTTGCCGCCGATGTCGCCCGTGTCGGCCTCGACCGGATAGGCCTTGAGTCCGCAGCGCGCGAACACGCGCTTGTAGGCCTCGAACATCGCCATGTAGCTCTTGTCCGCCGCCTCCATCGTCGTGTCGAAGGAATACGCGTCCTTCATCAGGAACTCCTTCGAGCGCATCAGGCCGAAGCGCGGACGGATCTCGTCACGGAACTTCCACTGGATCTGGTAGACGGTGACGGGAAGCTGGCGGTAGGAGTTGATCACATTGCGGATCACCTCGGTTACGGTCTCCTCCGCAGTCGGCGCCATCGAATAGTCGTGCTGCGCGCGGTCCTTCACGCGGAACATGCCGGGACCCATCGACTCCCAGCGGCCGGACTGCTTCCAGAGCTCGGCGGGCTGAAGGATCGGCATCACGATCTCAAGCGCACCCGCGCGGTCCATCTCCTCGCGGATGATCGCCTGGACCTTCTTCAGCGAGCGCATGCCCAGCGGGAGGTAGGTGTAAAGGCCGCCGGCGAGCTTCTTGACGATACCCGCGCGGACGAGCAGCTTGTGAGAGTCAATTTCGGCATCCTGCGGATTGTCACGCAGGGTCTGAATCATCGATTTGGTCCATTTCATAGCCCGTCAATTATACCATATTCACCGTTTCGTGGCGCGGTTGATCAGGACGAGGGCCGTGGGGACGGCGAAGACGAGGGCGAAGAGGACCGCGCCGAGCGCGCCTTCGGCCACAACGCCGACCGGCAGGACGAACCAGTGCGGAAGTCCCGGCCAGTTGCCGGTCTTGAAGGTCGCGAGCCAGCCGACGAGAGAGCCGACCGGCACGCCGATCGCGATGCCGACAAGGGCCGTGCGCAGGGCGGACCTCGTCAGCCGCCAGGCCAGCTGCGCGCGGGTCGCCCCGACCGCCCGCAGGACGGCGAAGGCGGGTCGCGAGGCATCCGCCTCGGAGACGAGCATCGCCACGAAGCCGAGCGACAGGACCACGAGGAAGAAGAACGGGATGCGCGCCGCCTGTCCGATCAGCTCGTCGCCGTGCGCCATCGTCCCGTCCGCGATCTCGTCCCGCGCATGGAGCCGCACCGTCGAGTTGCGCAGGCCTCCCAGCCGGCGGCCGATCTCCGCCTCGACGAGCCGTCCCGCCCCAAACGCCCCGTGTTTCGCCAGGAAGTCGGGTTCATACTCGACCCAGAGATGGGTCATCGGCTTCTCCCCGTCCCCAAGCGCCTCCGGATCGGACGGATCGGGACTCGGACCGACCATGTTCGCGAACGGGTCGAGCTCGCCGAGGAGGTCGAAGGACGCGAAGACCGGTCCGTCCGTCATCGGCGACGCGCCGTTCAGTCCGCGGACGAGGCCGCGGCTCGTCACCATGTGCCAGTTGAGGTCCGTGACGCCGACGATCGGGAACGCGTGCCGTTCGACACGGCCGCCGTGCGGTCCCCTCGTCTCCACCGCAAGCTCGTCGCCGCAATGGAGCCCGAGCGCCCGCGACATGATCTCCGTGATGACGACGCCGCGTCCCTCGCGCCAGGCCGCCTCGGCTTCGGCGGGATTCCCTTCGGCATACGTGAAGGCGGGCAGCCACTCGGACGCCAGGAAGAGGGCGTTGCGCCCGCGCTCCCGGTCCGCCAGCTGCACCTGCAGCGGTGCCAGCTCCGACATCCGCCGCACGCCCTCGACCGACCGCAGGGCTGCCATCGTCGCGTCCGTCGCCCGCACGCCTCCCGGCAGCAGCGAGACGATGGCGTCCGGCCACTCCGGCGACGGCACGAAGGCCCGCATCAGCGACGCGCCCCAAACCAGCACCGCGACGAAGGCCGAGAAGCCCAGCGCGAACGTGACCGCCATGCCGCTCCGATGGGTGCGGGGACGTCCCGCAGACGCGTCCATAGGCCGCACGCGCAGCGCCGGCGCCAGCGCGAAGAGGACCGCGATGCCGACGACAAGAGGAAGGATGACGAGCGTGAGCCGGATGCGCGGCCACGCAAAGGCCGCCCCGGTCGGGAACGCGACGGGATCCGCCGCCACGTACAGGCTCAGCGCGGCAAGCGCCCCGCCGACGCCCAGCGTCCAACCGACCAGGCCCGCGAAGAGCGACTCGCAGAGGACGAAGCGGACAACCCCCGCGCGCGTGAGGCCGACCGTCCGCAACGTCGTCAGCGTCTTCCGGTTCGACTCGACGGACAGGAGCAGCGACAGCACCAGAAGCGCGAGCGCCGTCAGGACCGCCGCGGACAGGAGGAGCGGCGTCGCGAAGTCCATGCGCTTCTGCTCGTCGCCCGTATAGCCCGCGACGACCGCCTCCGACTCGGCGGTGAAGACGTTCTCGCCCGCGCCGGCCTGCGCCGCGTCGGCATAGAAGGAAACCGTCCCGAAGCAGTCGGACGGCAGGGACGCGAGCGCCGCCCCGTTCGCGAAGACGCCGGGAAACATCGGCGGCAGCTTTTCGCCGTCCAGGTAGCCGACGACGCGCGCCGTCAGCTTCGTCTGGCCGCGCCCCGGCGCCCCCGAACGGTCCCGACGCTCGCGCAGGACGAAGACGACCTCCGAGCCGAGCGGCGGCTCCTTGCCCTTCCCGAAGCGCTGTAGGCTGCGGCGGACGCAGACGATCTCGGGCTCCGCCGCCGCTTCGTCGACCCAGCGGCCCTCGGCGAGGCGGAGGCTCCCGTAGGGATTCTCCGGCGGGGACGAGGCGACGAGCGCCATCATCGGCGGTCCCTGCAGAACGCGTCCGTCCTGACGGTAGTCGATCTCCAGTCTGACGAGCCGAAGTGAAAGGTCCGCAGTCGGATCGACGGGCAAAGGCTTGCCGAGCAGGCGGGGTCGACGCGACCCCGCGCTGGACAGAGCCTCGTCGGACACCGGACGTGAAACGCCCCCGGGGCGGGGTGGCGTACCGGACCTTCCGCCTCTGCCGAGCGCGACGCCCTCGACCTTCCAGGCCGCCCACGGCGCGGACGCGCGGCGGGCGAGCTCGGGGGCCTGGGCGCGGTTCGTGGAGACGAAGGACGACATGAAGACGACGGACCCGACCGCGAGCGCCATGCCCGCGACGGCGCAGGCGAAGCGCGCCTTGCCGGTCCGGAGTCCCCGCAGCATGAGGCCGAAGATCATACGCAGGTCTCCAGGTAGAGGCGCGCGACCGTCCCGGGATCGCGGTTCGTCGGATGGGACGCCGCGAGGCGTCCGTCCCTGAGGAAGCAGACGCGCGTCGCGGCGGCCGCCACGGCCGGGTCGTGCGTCACGAGCAGGATGGCGCTCCGTTCCGTTGCGTTGAGCTCGCCGAGAAGCGCGCAGAGGTCGCGGGAGGCCTTCGCGTCGAGGTTGCCCGTCGGTTCGTCCGCCAGGACCACCTCGGGCTTCGCATAGAGGGCGCGGGCGATGGCGACGCGCTGGCGCTCGCCGCCGGAGAGCTCGGACGGAAGGCGCTTCTCCTTGCCGGCGAGGCCCAGCTTGGCGAGAAGGTCGGCGACGCGCGCGGCGTCGGGACGGACGTGGTCGAGCCGCGCCGGAAGGACGACGTTCTCCGCGACCGTGGCGGTCTCGAGCAGGTTGAACGCCTGGAAGACGACGCCGACGTGACGGCGGCGGAACTTCGTCGCCGCAGCGTCCCCGAGCGCCGTGACCTCGGTCTCGCCGATGCGGACCGTCCCAGCGTCCGCGGCGAGGAGTCCCGCCGCCAGGTGGAGGAACGTCGACTTGCCGCTGCCGCTCGGCCCCATCAGGGCGACGAACTCGCCCGGGGCGACGGAGAGGGAGAGTCCCTTCAGCACCTCTTGGTCGCCGTAGTTCCGGTACACGTCCTTCGCTTCGATCGCCTGTTTCATCATGACT
>CAMEZU010000167.1 GCA_945947925.1 uncultured Verrucomicrobiota bacterium | reverse complement strand
AGCTTTGTGGCGGCCTCCTCCCAGTCGGCCGTGTAGCGGTCGATTTCGAATTGGAGGGTGCGGACCTGGCGGTTCACTTCGGCGAAATTCGTCGTCGGGGTCGGATTGAAGAGCTCGGCCGAGGCCTCGTCGAGCGCCTTCTGGAGCTCGTCGATCTTCGTCTCCGCCGTCTCCACGCGCTTCTTCAGCTCCTTCACGAGCGGCGCCACCTTCGCCCGCTCCGCGGCGCGCTGCTGGCGCAGTTCCTTGGAGGAGAGCGCGGAGGTGGAGGTCGAGGTGGAGGACTGCTGAGCAACCGACGCATCCGTCCGCTGCCCCCCTTCACCTCTTTTCTTCACCTCACCTTTCTCCCTCTCCGCCTTCTTCTCGCAATAGTAGTCGTAGCCGCCCGGGTACTGGTTGATGCCCTCGCGGGTGATCTCGAGGATGCTTGTCGCCGTCTCGCGGACGAACTCGATGTCGTGCGAGACGAGAAGGATCGTCCCCTTGTACTTCTGGAGCGCCTCCTGTAGCAGGCGGCGTCCGTCAAGGTCGAGGTGCGTCGTCGGTTCGTCGAGCAAGAGAAAGTTCGGCGCCGTCAGGAAGAGGCGGAGGAACGCGAGGCGGATCTTCTCGCCGCCCGAGAGGACGCCCGCCGGCTTCTCGACATCGTTCTCGTCGAAGCCGAAGGCGCCGAGCTGGTTGCGGAAGTTCTTCTCGGGACCGCCCCCGTGCGCGTCCCACGCGTTCTTCGCGTTGCGGTAGACGCTCACGTCGGGCGGAATCGTCTCGGCGAACTCCTGCGAAAGATAGCCCGGAATCACGTTGTGTCCGAGGACCGCCTTGCCCTCCGTCGCCGGGCGCGTCCCCGCGATGATGCGCATCAGCGTCGTCTTGCCGAGGCCGTTGTAGCCGATGAGCGCGACCTTGTCGCCGCGGGAAATCTGGAACGAGAGCCCCGAAAAGACCTTCTTGACGCCGTCGTAGCTGAACCCGAGGTCCTCGCAGCGGAACATCTCGATGCCGCTCGCCGGGGGTTCGGCGAGGCGGAGACGGCCGGACTGCGTGTAGCGCTTCGGAAGGACGATCCGCTGCTCGTCAATCTTGTCGATGAGCTTCTGGCGGCTCTGCGCCTGCGCGGCCTTCGTCGCCTGCGCGCGGAAACGGTCCACGAACCGCTGCAGCTGCTCGCGGTGGTGGTCCTGGTTCTCCTTTGCGGCGAGGAGGTGCTGGTAGCGGACCTCCCGCTCGTTCATGTACCAGTCGAGGTCGCCCTCGTAGCGCGTCGCTGTTCCCGCGTCCACCTCGACGATGATGCTCGTCAGCGTCCGGAGCAGGTAGCGGTCGTGCGAGATGAGCATGAGCGTGCCGTCGTAAAGCTTCAGGAACTTCTGCAGCCAGTCCACGGCGGGGAGGTCGAGGTAGTTCGACGGTTCGTCCAGGAGAAGGAGGTCCGGCTTCGAGGCGAGGACGCGCGAAAGCTCCGCACGCATGCGCCAGCCGCCCGAGAACGACTTGAACGGCTTCGCGAACTCCTCGGTCGTGAAGCCGAGGCCTCCGAGCGCGATCTTCACGCGCGTCTCGATGTCATATCCGCCGAGATGCTCGAACTTCGTCTGCAGCTCGCCGTAACGCTTCATCTTCACGGGATCGGTGAGGTCGGACTCGAGCTCCTGCATCTCGGCCTCCATCTCGGAAAGGCCCGGGATGCCGCGCAGCGAATACTCGAGCAGCGTCTCGTCCGGCGTGTCCGGCTCGGGATTCTGCCGCGTCCAGCCGATGCGCGGATTGTTCTCGATGACGAGCTCGCCCGAATCCGTGGACATCTCGCCGAGAACGATCTTGAAGAGCGTCGACTTGCCGCTGCCGTTCGGCCCCACGACGCCGATACGGTCGCCCTTGTTGACCCGAAACGTGACGTTCGTCAGAACGTCCTGATGTCCGTAATGAACCGATATTCCCTTGAAATCAAGCATGCCGCCAATTATACCATAAGGCACAAGCCCCGTGGACGCGGATCAGCCTTCCCTTACTTCGTCAGGTCGTTGAGGTTCACGACCGTGAGCGCGGCCTTGAACTGCTCGGGCGTCACCTTGCCCTTCGGGGTGAAGGTGAGGACGCGCGGCGTCGAGGGCACAAGCGTGATCGCGTTGTCGTCGAACTCGCCCGCAACGCCCCTCGCGTTCGCCCACACCCAGTACGCGGGCTTGTCCGTCGAGAGGATCACGCGGAAGCCGTCGACCTCGACCTTGACCTTCGCCTTCGGAAGCGTGACGTCGTTGTAGCGCTGCCGCACCGGGAAGTTCTCCGCATACGTCGTGCCGAGAAACGCCAGGCGCAGCGCCGCAGTCGGACGCTCCTCCGCCTTGCCGACCTTCACCGCCGAGCACGCCGGAACCTTCACGCGGCCGATCTTGACGGACACCTCCTTCCCGCCGTCAAACGGCGAGTAGGCCGCGACGACCTCGCCCTCGATCGCCGTGTCCGTGTCGTTGATGACGCTCACCGTGCCGTCCGGCGCGAGCGTCACGTGGACCGGCTCGAAGAAGCGCTTGGCGAGGTACTGCAGCGGCTTCCACTTGTTCACGACCGTGCCGTGTACGTATTCCGTCGAGCTCCAGCTCGCGACCGGCCAGTTGTCGTTCAGCTGCCAGAAGAGCGTACCCATGCAGCGCGGCTGCTCGGCGCGCCACGCGTCCACCGCCATCTGGATCGCCAACGCCTGCTGGAACTGCGAGAGGAGCAGCTCGGAGGCGACGTCCTTCACCGGACGGAAATAGCGCTCCATCGTCTCACGGATGCGGCGGTTGCCGCCCGGATTCTTCTGGTGCCACTCGAACTCCGGCGCCTTGGCGAGAATCTGCTCGCGCGTTGCGAACGTCTCAGCGACTTCCATCGACGGGAAGCTCTGGTAGCCGAACTCGCTGCAGAATCGCGGCTTGTAGCCGTAGTAGGCGTCGAACGGCTTGTTCTCGTGCCAGACGTCCCAGTTGTGCATGTCGCCCTTCGCGTCGTTCTTCCACGCGTTGCCGAAGTCGCCGGGACCTCCGCACGGGGAACTCGGCCAGTAGGTGCGCGTCGGATCGTACTGCGCGACGAGGTCCGCCTGCATCTTCGACCGCTTCACCCAGCAGTCGACGTAATACGGTTTGTTCTTGCCCTTCGTCTCGGCAAACCAGCCCGTCGCTCCGAGGCACTCGTTGTCGCCGCACCACATCGCGACGGACGCATGGTCGCGGAGGCGCCGCAGCTGGTGCTTGAGTTCGGCCGCCACCTCGTCAAGGAACCACTTCTCCGCCGGATAGACCGCGCAGGAATGCATCATGTCGTGCCAGAGCAGGATGCCGAGCTCGTCGCAGAGGTCGTAGAAGCAGTCCTTCTCGTACTGCCCGCCGCCCCAGACGCGAATCATGTTCATGTTCGCCGCCTTCGCGCTCTCCAGAAGGTCACGGTAACGCGCCGGCGTCTGCTCGTTCTCGTACGCCGAGCACGGAATCCAGTTCGCGCCGCGCATGAAGAGACGGCGTCCGTTCACGCGAAACACCATCGAAAGCTCGTCCTTGCCGTCCTTCGACACCGACTTCTCGTTGAGGACCTCGACCTTGCGCAGGCCGATGCGGCGCGTCACCTTCTCGCCGTTCACGTCCACCGTGTAGGTGTAGAACTTCTGCTCGCCCGCGCCGTTCGGCCACCAGAGCGGCGGATTCTCGATCTCGACCCTGTTCGTCACCGTCGTCCCGTCGCTCAGGTCCGCGAAGACCGTGAGCGTGCAGTGCGTGTAGTCGGCATTGAAGTCCTGCGTCGTGTAGACGTAGTCGATCCGCGGCTTGTCCTGCGCGATGAGCTTCACCGTGCCGCAGAAGCCGACCGCCTGCACGGACGGACCCCAGTCCCAGCCCGCGTGGCAGGCGGGCTTGCGGATGAGCGCCTGGTTCTTCGACCACTGGACGTTCGACATCGGGAACGGACGGTCCAGCTTCGCGCGACGCTTGTCCGCCTCCTTCTCGGGACTGCGGAAAAGGCCCTCGATGTGGTTCGAGCCCTTCACGAGATACGGCTTCACGTCGAAGGTGTAGCGCTGGAAGCGGTCCGTCGTCTCGCCGACGACTTTGCCGTTCACCTTGATCGTCGCGAACGTGTCGCAGTCCTCGAGGCGCAGCACGATCTCCTTTTTGGCGAGCAGTTCGTCCGTCACGTCGAAGCGCCGCGCGATCGACCAGTCCGCCCGCCCGACCCAGAGGTTCGCCACCTCGTTCGTGCCGACGAAGGAATCGGGAATGATTCCGATGTCCTTGAGACAGCAGGTGACGTCACCCGGCACCACACACGGATACTCCGTCTGAAGCGTCGCGATCCCGCCTTTGTAAATCAGCTTCGCCTGCCACTCGCCCGCCAGGTCCAGCTCCACGCCCCAGGCCGCCCCCGCAGCCAATGCCATCAGCACCGTCAGTCTTTTCATCTGTCGTTCCTCAAGGTTAAAATCTTCTACGAGACCCATATTATGACAAAAGTGTCACCCGAACATCAATACCCGAGCGGCACTTTTGCGCAAAATAAAGCGGAACGTCCGAACGTCAGCGCACGGCATCCGCGACGAGGACCCAATCCCTGATTCCGTGAAGGTTGGCCGCCTC
>CAMEZU010000166.1 GCA_945947925.1 uncultured Verrucomicrobiota bacterium | reverse complement strand
GTGGAGCTTCCCGAGGGCGGACACCTCTTCCTCCTGGGCGACAACGGATCGGGAAAGACGACGCTCCTTGATGCAATCCATCTCGTCCTCACCGCCGGACGGGATATGGAGTTCAATTCGGCCGCACGTGTCGCCGGGGCGAAGGATTCGGGCGGCCGCAGCTATCAGGGCGTCGTCCTCCGCTACAATGCGGTGACGGGGCGTCCCTATCGCGAGACCGGCATCACGTATGCCGCGCTGGAACTCACGTCCGATTCGGGCCGCACGCTTTCCCTCGCCGTCGGCCTTGCCGCCGAAGGCATGGACGTCGCCATCGAGCGCTGGGGCGGACTCGCCTCCGTCCCGATCGCTGACCTTCCGCTGACGGTCACGGAGAACGGACGCGAACGCGCCGCGACGCCGAGCGAATTCAAGAAAGGGATGAACGATCTCACCGGCGGCCGCGCCTATGCGCACATCAACGACTATGCGAAGGCTGTCGGGGAACGCCTTTTCGGCGGCGAGGAGAAATACGCCGACGTGTGCAAGCTCCTGCGCACGGGCAAGGCCTACCGCGAGATCGCCGCGCGTGCGGCAAACTATGACGAACTCTTCCGTCAGCTCCTTGAGGATCCCTCGCGCGACACGTTCGAGCCGCTCCTCAAGGGACTTCGCGAACTCGAGGAAAGCAAGGGCAAGCTCGAACAGATCGACGAGCGCGCGAAGTACCTGACGGACCTCCAGCGCGAGAGCGACCGGCTTGCGGACCATCGCCTCGGCCTCGCGCTCGTTGCTTGGTCCGAGGCGGAAGCGACGCGCAGGCGGGCGGAAGCCCAGGTGGCGCAACTGACCGCGGCGCAGGATGCCGGCGAGCAGGAAAAGGCTGCGCTCGCGAAGCAGGCCGTCGAAGCGCATGCCGAGACGGAGCGCTTGCGCGGACGCCTTGCGGAACTGCGGGCGAAGGATTCGTCCGGCCTCGTCGCACGCGAGAAACAGGCGCGTCTTCGTCTCGAGCATGCGGCACGCCGCACGGCCGAAGCCCGCACGGTTGCCGAAACGCAGCGGATGGCACTTGTCGCCGAACAGAAGGGACTCTCCCGCGTCCAGAAGGACCGCGCCGCGCAGGCCAAGGCGTCCGGTGACTTTTTCCAGAAGCAGGCCAAGACGTCCGGACTTTCCTTCGGGACACTGACCGACGCGCTCTTTGCCGTTGCGAACGGCGTCCTTGACGTTTCGACCGAACCGGCCTTTGACGAGGCGCGGCGCGTTGTTGTCGCCAGCCGCGAGGAGCGGACGCGTGCCGCCTATGAGGCGGAACGGACCAGTGGTGCGGCACAGGAGGCTGCCGATGCGGCGTCCGTCGAGTTGAAGCGGCTGACGACGCAAGGCGAAAGCCTGCCGCAGGTTGCGGGCTTTGCGACCGTACGCGAAGAGCTTCGCGCCGCGATGATCTCCGCCCGTCCCGTCTATGAGCTTCTCGAACCCGCGCCCGGCTGTGACGCGCGTCACCTCGCTTTGCTCGAACGGCTCCTGGGCGATGATTTCCTCGCGACGTGGCTGGTGGATGCGGACCAGGCCGATGCCGTGCGCCGTGCGGTCTGGCAGGAGGGGACTGCGGCGGCTGTGTCCGAACGCGGACAGAACGGCGCGGCCGATCCGTCCGTCCTCACGCCTTGGCTCGGCGCCTACCTGTCGTATGAGGAGTCCGATCCGGAGGCGATCCGCCTTGTCGCGGCGCAGCTGGCGGCGAAGACGGGACCGCACGACGCGGACTTCCTGTCCCTCAAGACCTGGAGCTATCGCTGCCGCGAGGGCTTGTTTTCGGACGCGAAGCCGCGGCTCATCGGACGCAAGGCGCGCGAGGCGGAGCAGTCGCGGCTGGTGCGTGCGGCAGAGGCGCGCGTGGCGGAAGCGGAGCGGACGCTGAAAGCGGCGCAGAAGGCGGAGGGCGAGGCGAACCGCGCGCTCGCGCTGGTCCGTGAACTCGAGGAAAAACTTGAAGCGGTCCGCACGGCAGATTGGCGATTGGGCGAAGACTGCCGCGCCGCTTCCTCGCGTGTGGCGCGGGCGGAGGAGAGCGCGCATCTCGCGGAGTCGCGGCTTGGCGAGCAGCAGGCGGACGAAAAGCTGATTCGAGACGAGCTGGACGACCTTCGCCTGCAGATGCGAGAGGCCGGCATTGACGAATCGCTCGAAAAGAAAGTCGCCTCCTTGGAACGCAAGGTCGCGGCGAGCGAAGATGACGAGCGTCGCATCCTCGAAGCCTGCGGCGCGGTGAAGGGACGTCTCCAGGCGTTGGCCGATCAGCAGACCGCGCGCGCTGCCGAAGCGTCGCGTGCGGCGGAAGAGGCCGCGCGGGTGGCGGCGTCACTGGCGGACAAGGTGCCGGAAGGGGAGACGGTGGCGGACCTTGTCCGTCGGACCGACGCGGACCTCCTTGCGCCGAACGCGGACTTCGCCATGCGCCGCGAGCGGCTTTATGCCGATGCCCGTGTCGCCGAGGCGACGATTGCGAACAAGATCCGCGATGCGAAGGGCGAGGCGTATTCGTTCTCGTTCGATGTGGCGAACAATATCATCGCAGACCGGCGCGGGAGCGTCTTGCGTGAGGTCATGGCGGATGAGTCGCGTCGCCTGGACGAATTGCGCGAGGTCATCGACCGTCGCAGCCGCGAGGTCTTCGAGCGCATTTTCATGGGCGAGGTCATGCAGCGGCTGTATGTCAACTACCTGCAGATCGACGGACTCGTCAAGCGGATCCAGCGCAAGCTGGCGGGACGCCGCTTCGGGTCCAACCGCTACGAATTCACGGTCGCGACGTTGCCCGAATACGAAGGCTTCGTGGACCTCGTCCGCAAGGGACATCTCCTCGACGTGGCGGAAGGGAAGGACGAGCTCAGGACGTATCTCGAGGCGCATCGCGAGGAGATCATGAACGCGGACCTCGATACGGTGCCGCCGCTCTTCGACTACCGCAAGTGGTTCCGCTTCCAGCTGAAGGTGCTGGTGGAGAATGAAGAGGGCAAGGTGATCGACCGCAAGCTGAAGAGCATGGGCTCGGGCGGCGAGCAGGCGGTGCCGAACTATCTCCTCATCCTGACGGTGGCGGAGTTCCTCTATCACGGGAGCGAATCGTCCGATCCGCCGAAGGCCGCACCGCTTCTCTTCGACGAGGCCTTCTACGGCATCGACGCGGCGCGGCGCGATCAGCTTCTCGCGTTCGCGGATGATCTCGGGCTCCAGCTCTTCGTCTCCTCGCCCGATCAGGACGGTGTGAAGCGCGAGATCAAGCATTCGGTCTCCCTGATCGTGGTCAAGGACGAGAACCTCGACGTCCACCTGAGTCCGATCCACTGGAACAACACCCCCAGCCAAGGCGGCCTCTTTGGAGACGAAGGCCCCGCCGTGGGCATGACGGTGATGGAGGAGACGCGGTGAAAGTCGGCGTTGAGCCCGTGACCGAACTGCTGTCGGAAGCGCCGGCGCTTCGTCCGCTTTTCCTGCGGTGGGCTCGGGCGGCGGTGAAGGGGAGACGGCTGCCGGAGTCGTTTACGGGACCGGCGATCGACTTCGAGGCGCAACGGCGGCTGGAGGCGCTGTTGAAGACACGGACGGGACGTACGGGGGACGGGAAGGTCTTCGGGACGTTGCTGCCGACGCTGCGCGAACCGTCCGTCTGGCTGGAAGTCGCCGCGGCGCTGGGCGTGGGCGAAGCGGTTCAGGCAAAGGCGGAAGCGGTCGAGACCTTCTTGCTTCGGCTTGCATGGCAGTACCCGGCGGCCGGATTTGCGCTGGAGGCCCTGGGCGAGTCTTCGGAAGTCGTGCGCCATCTGTCCGATGCGGGGAACCGTCCGAATTGGAAGACGCTGTTCGCGTCCGTGCTGCGGATGACGCGCTGCCAGCCCGGTCGGTTGATGACGCTGTCGCAGCTGGGAGCCGACTGGTTCAACGACAGCAAGATCCTGAGGTCGGGTCCGCTGAGGAGACAGCTCGTCCTGATTGTGGCGGCCTTCGCGCGGACAACATCCGATGATGAAAAGGAAATCCTTGCGGCGCTGGGCATCGAGGCGAATCCGTATACGAGCGCGGTGACGGTTTTCGCACCGTTCGGGTTCTGGCTCGACGACGGCACGTACTTCGACTTCCCGCTGCAGCTCTACCGGAAGGGACTCGTCTGTCAGCTGCCGGCGGAGACGGTGCTGCGGATCGTGCGCATCGACTGGCGTGGGGACGAGAAGAAAATCGCGACAAGCGAGAACGCCGCGCCTCTGATCCGGTTTGTTGCGGCGGGGCGACCGGTCCTCTACACGGAAGGCTATCCCAATTGCGCGGTGCTCGCGTTGATGCGGTGCCTTTCTGGGCAAGGGCTTGTCGCTGCCCATTGGGGCGATGCGGATCTTGACGGATTGAACATTGCCGCACTGGTGCAGGGCAATATGCCGGGCTCGCGCAGTGTTGCGGAGGAGGTCATCGCGGTGCCAGGCTGCGTTCCGGGGATCCCTCTGACGGACGCGCAGCGGCAGCGCCTCGCGCGATTCCTGGCGCGCAATCCGGCCTGTCCGTACGGGGACTGCCTCAGGATGCTGCTGGACCGCGGATGCTGGTACGAGCAGGAGTCCTTTCCGTTGGGCTGAA
>CAMEZU010000165.1 GCA_945947925.1 uncultured Verrucomicrobiota bacterium | reverse complement strand
GGCGGAGATGTCAACCGTACCGATCATGCGGCCATTATATCAAAAACACACCTCCGCCAACCAGCACCTACCAGGGGTTTACACTTTTCGCCCTAAGGCCGTTTGAACTGCATCCTGACACAAGGACGATGCGGTTTGATATAATTTGCTGGTCCATGGAAGAGCGCCTTGAATTTGACTTCAACTATCCGCCTGACTTGCCGATTTGCGAGCATCGGGACGAGATTCTTTCCCTTCTGAAGCGGCATCAGGTCGTCATCGTCTGCGGCGACACCGGCTCGGGCAAGACGACCCAGCTGCCGAAGATGGCCATGGAACTCGGACGCGGCGCGAACGGACGCCGCATCGCCTGCACGCAGCCGCGCCGTCTCGCGGCCGTCACGGTCGCCGAACGCGTCGCGCAGGAGCTGAAGACACCCCTCGGCGGCGTCATCGGCTTCCAGCACCGGTTCGGACGCCAGGTCTCGGACGACACGCGCGTCAAGTTCATGACGGACGGCGTACTGCTCGCCGAAACGCGGTCCGATCCCCTTCTGCGCGCCTACGACACGATCATCATCGACGAGGCTCACGAACGTACCCTCAACGTCGACTTTCTCCTCGGGATCCTCAAGCGCCTCCTCCCGCGGCGGCGCGACCTCAAGGTCATCGTGTCGTCCGCGACGCTCGACACGGAGCGCTTCTCGCAGTTCTTCGACAACGCGCCCGCGCTGATCGTCCCCGGACGCCTCTTCCCGATCGAGATCCGCCACCTCTCCCCCGAGGACGCCGAGGACATCGACCTTCCGCGCGACATCGCGTCCGCCCTGCGCACGCTTCCGTCGCACGCCGACACGCTCGTCTTCCTGCCGGGCGAACGCGACATCCGCGAAACGGCGGACCACCTCGGCCGCAGTCCCTTCTTCCGCAACGACGAAATCATTCCGCTCCTCGCCTCGCTGCCCGCCGGTGAACAGCAGCGCGCATTCAGGACCTCCGCCAAGCGTCGCGTCATCCTCGCCACCAACGTGGCGGAAACCTCCGTGACGATCCCCGGCATCCGCGCCGTCATCGATTCGGGTCTCGCCCGCATCTCGCGCTACGTCCACCGCACGCAGGTGCAGCGCCTCCAGATCGAGCCCGTCTCCCAGGCCTCGGCCCGCCAGCGGTCGGGACGCTGCGGACGCGTCGGCCCCGGCATCTGCATCCGTCTCTTCTCCGAAGAGGACTTCAACGCGCGCGATCCCTACACGCCGCCCGAGATTCTCCGCTCGTCACTTGCCGGCGTCATCCTCACGATGCTCGACCTGCGGCTCGGGGACATCTCGACGTTCCCGTTCATCGATCCGCCGAAGCCGACCATGATCCGCGAGGGACTCCGCGAGCTCCTCGAACTCGGCGCCATCGCCCATGCGCCGCGCCGTGGCGAGGTCCCGTCCGCAGGCGGCGAAGACCGCATCGTCCTCACGAAGACGGGACGCCAGCTCGCGCGCATTCCCGTCGAGCCGCGCCTCGCGCGCATGCTCCTCGCGGCCAGTGAACTCGCGACACTGCCGTCCGTTCTCCCCCTCGTCGCCGCGATGAGCTGCGACGACCCGAAGCGCCGTCCCGTCGACGAGAAGGAGCGGGCGGACCAGGCCCACGCGCCCTTCCGCGAACCCGGCTCCGACTTCCTCGGCACACTCAAGCTCTGGCGCTGGTGGGACGACCAGAACAAGGCGCTCTCGCAGTCCCAGCTGCGCAAGCTCGCGACCAAGACCTACCTTTCGTATCCGAAGCTTCGCGAATGGCGGGACATCGTCCGCCAGCTGACGGACCTCTCCAAACGCCTGAAGCTCGACATCGAGAACGACAACGGCGGACCCGACGCCCTGCACCGCGCGCTGATGAGCGGTCTCCTCGGCCGCCTCGGCCACCTCCATCCCGAGGACCTCGACTACCGCGGCGCCCACGGCCTTCGCTTCGACCTCCACCCGAGCTCCGTCTTGACGAAGCGCATCAGCCGCCCGAAGCCCAATCCCCATCTCCCGACCTCCAAACAACCCAAACATCCGCCGACCACGCCCGAATGGATCATGGCCGGGGAGCTTGTCGACACCTCCCGTCTCTTCGCCCGCAACGCGGCGGCGATCGATCCGCGCTGGATCGAGGCGGTCGCCGGCCCCATCTGCAAGCACAGCTATCGCGATCCCGAATGGGACGCGGAGCACGGCTTCGTGCGGGCGACGGAACAGGTGACCCTGTACGGACTCGTCATCGTGCCCGCGCGGCGGCGCGACTTCAGCTCAATCGACCCCGTCACCTCGCGCAAGCTCTTCCTCCTGCACGGACTCGTCTACGGCGACTTCCCGCATCCTTCGCCTGCCGTCCGCGAGAACCTCGCGCTCCTCGCCGAGATGCGCAAGCGCGCCGAACGGATGCGCCAGCCGGAGCTGTTCGACACGGACCGCCTCACGGCCTTCTTCGACCAGGTTGTCCCGCCCGAGATCGTGTCCGCCGGCGACCTCAAGAAATGGCTCTATTCGGCCACGCCCGAGGAGCGCAGCCGCTTCAGGCTCAAGAAGAACGAATGGCTGCCGTCAACCGGACTCAGCTCCGCCGCCTTTCCCGAATCGATCCGCCTCGGCAACGCGAAGATCGCCCTCTCCTACCGCCATACGCCGGATGATCCGGAGGCGGACGGCATCACGGCGACCGTGCGCAAGGCCGACGCGTCCGTGCTGCGGCTCTGGCGCGCGGACTGGCTCGTCCCGGGCGCGCTGCCCGAAAAGGTGAACTGCATCCTCAACTCGCTGCCCTCGGCCCAGCGGCGCGTGCTCGCGCCGATTGCGGACACGGTTGCTGTCATTGTTCCGTTGCTGCAGGGGCGCGGGGCCGGGGCCGGCCCCGCCGACGAGGTCCCGCGCGGCAGGTACAGCGATTTTCCTCTTGTCGAGGCAATCCGCAAGGTCCTCCTCGAGCACAACGGCATCCTCATCCCCGCCGAGCTCTTCGACACGATCAAGGTGCCGAACCATCTGCGCGTGCGGTTCCGCATCCGGGCGGACGAAAGCGGCGAGATCCTCTCCTGCTCGCGCGACCTCGAGGAAGCCCTCGCCAAGGCCGGCGTCGAGTCGCGCCAGGGCAGTGCCGGCGCCTCGGTCGGATACGACACCGGCAAGCACACGAGCTGGGACTTCGGTTCCCTCGCCGCCACCCACGCGGGACGCTCGGGCGGTCTGCAGATCGAGAGCCATCCCGCGCTCCAGGACGAAGGCGACGGCGTGACGATCCGCCTCTTCAAGGACGCGGCCGTTGCGGCGGCGGTCCATGAAGGCGGCGTGACGCGGCTCATGGCCCTGGCGCTCGCGCCAAACGGGAAGACGGACGACGTCTGGTGGACGGCGATCCGCGAGGCCGCCGTGCGGGGACAGGCCCCGATCCTGTCGCCCGACGATTTCGCGCAGCGCCTCTCGTCCTGTCGCAAGGCGATCGGTACGCTACGGCAGAAGCTCGAGGCGGACGTCACGTTCATCGACCGCGAGGTCAAGGAGCTGCTGTGGTCCGCCGAGGGCCTCGCTGAGGACATCTACGACGCGATCGAAACGCAGATCGCGTGGCTCACCTTCCCGGGATTCGTGAAGAGCGTGCCGTACGCGCGGCTCGGGGACTATCCGCGCTATCTCCGGGCCCTCCGAACGCGCATCGAGCGCGCGCGTCTGAGTCCGTCCAGCGACCGCACGAAGGAGGCGCGCTTCGAACCGTATTGGGATCAGTACCGCGAACTGGTGACGAATAAGAAGGCGATCATCGCGGACCGCAAGGCGCTCATTGAGTACCGCTGGCTTCTCGAGGAATACCGCATCTCCCTCTTCGCCCAGGAACAGGGAACGCGCGTCTCGGTGAGTCCGAAGCGGCTCGCCGAGACCTGGGTTCAGGCGACGGTCAGATGACCTCAACCGAGGCGCGCGGCCTCGGCGATGCGCTGAAGGTCCGTGATCGCGGCGAAGGGATCGGTCGAGCCGCACACGGCGCGGACAACGGACCAGTTGCGCGCGCCCGCGCGAATGACGTCCGGCAGGTTCTCCGCATTGATGCCGCCGATGGCGACGGCCGGATACGGGACGGCGGCAATCATTTTGCCGGCGAGTTCGGTGCCGAGGACGGGATCGGGAATCTTCTTCGTCGGGGTCGCAAAGACAGGACCGACGCCGATGTAGTCGGGATCCTGCGCGAGGGACTTCTGCGCCTGGTCGAGGTTGTGCGTCGACAGACCGACAAGGCGGATGCCGGGATATCGCGTACGGACCACGTCGACCGGCAAGTCGTCCTGCCCGACATGGACGCCGTCGGCGCCGGCTTCTTCGGCGACGGACGGATCGTCGTCGATGATGAGATTCGTTTCGGATCCGCGCGTGATCGCCATCAGGCGGCAGGCCATGTCGAGGAGCTCGTCCCGCGACGTCTCGCGGTCCTTCATGCGCAGCTGCACCATCTTCACGCCGGCCTTGACGGCCGCCTCGCAGCATTTTTCATACCCCACGACGGGATTGGTCATCACCAAATAGAATCCGAAGTCTTTCATGCCCATATTGTAGCAAAAATCAGGCGATTCGGTCGCCCCAGAGCGGAACGACGGCGTTAATCTGCGCCTGTAGCGCGGCACGATCACACTTCACTTCCACTCCACCCGGACGCACCCAATCGTAATCCGTTCCG
>CAMEZU010000164.1 GCA_945947925.1 uncultured Verrucomicrobiota bacterium | reverse complement strand
TCGCAGCCCCCGTGGACCAGCGGTTTTCGCTCGCTCTCAACGGAGGAAAGGCGTACCTCAAGATCTCAGGTGGAACGGCTGACGGGAATTACCTTACTGTGACCAATTTCTCCCGTGTTGCGGGCACGTATCTGACCGTGGACGGTACGGCCGCGTTGCGGCTTCCGACACTGACGAATGAAGATTCCGGCTACATTGGCAGCTGGATTTGGGGGCCGTCGCTCCTGCCGTTGTCGGTTGATGAAGACGGGACGCTGAAGCAAGTTTCGGACAAGTCGTTTGAAGTCGGCTTTCCTACGGGTGGCGGCAACGCAAGTGCGCTGATGCGCACGGGTTCGGATGCGGAATACACGCTGTCTCAGGACTCCTCCGTCTTCTGGCTCTGGGATAATTACTCCGAGACACGGACCTTCCATCTCGGCCAGCATGTGCTGAACGTTCATGGCGCGTTGATGTTCCGTCAGGGCGGGAAGGTGAAAACCATTGATGCCGAGGGCGAGGGCCGAATTGTCTTTCACGGCGATCAGATCGTCGTCAATGCGGCCGGGGGCGGTACGGTTGACATCAAGGCGACTGTCGATTGGAATCCCCAATCCTCGTCACGACCTTATCCTGACCTGATTCTGGTCGGCGGTTCGAAAAACGGCGGCGATGGTGTCGTCCTGAGCGGTCGTGACAACATCGGCGACTACGGGGTGATCAATGGCGCTCTTCTTGCGCGCAAGCTTGTCTTCGACGGCGAATCGGATCGTCGAATCCACGGCACCATCCACGACGCGCTACAGATTGAGCAGCGCGGTTGCGGAACGCTCACGTTCGAACCGACGAGCGGGCTTCTGACGCGGAAGTTCGGAATGAGCGCGACTGACGGAAAAATCGTGATGAAGTCCAGCAAGATTGGCGTCATGGTGTCGGTTTCCGGCAAAGGCGTCTATGAGCTTGCTGAAGGAGTGACGATGACGCAGACGCCAAAAATCCAGAATGGCGGTACGTACCAGGGTTTTGGCGTGACGACCGACGGCGTGCGAGACGGGCGTTTCCTTGCTGGTGGTGTCATTGCGCCAGGCAACGAGACGAAGGCGGGTACACTCACGATGGGCGGAATGAAACCTGAAGGTGATTTTACGCTTGTTTGCCGCATTGACGAGGAGACGAATGGCAAAATCGCCTTCTGTCAGAACGGCAAGCTGACACTGTTGACGGATGCCATGACGGGAACGATTCGTGTTGATGACCTGACGTCCTGCGCACGCAAGGTTCGTCTTACGGACGAGTTTGTCGTCGTAGACTTCAGCAAGGGTAGCGTAGAGAACGCGACTAAGCATGGAGTCACGTGGCAGGTGACGACCGGCACCCCGAAGTGCCTGGATGTCTCGGCTGCAACGGTGACGCTTGATACGTCTGCGAAATGCCTGAAGGTTTCGGGCATCAAGACGATGAACAAGGGCCTCTCTGTCATCATGCGCTAAATGAAGCTGGCCTTTCTGAGTAGTGAAAAGTGATGAATCATTCACCGTTCATCCTTCATCCTTCAAGAGCGGCTCTTTGTGCCGCTAGCGTGATTTCTCTCGCCAGCGCTGCCTTTGCTGCCGCCTCGCCACGCGGGCTTCCCTCGGGATGCGACGCGGCGGCGATGAGCGACGCGTATTGGGCCGTGTGGAATGCGGAGGAGCAGGCGAAGATCGACGCGGACATCGAGCGAAACCGCAAGGCCGATTTCATGGTGAAGGCCGGGTTTGGCACGGGACTCCCGGCGGGCGCCGTCGTCGAGGTCGAACAGCTCGACCACGACTTCCGCTTCGGTGCGCACATCTTCAACTTCGACCAGCTCGGCGATGACGAACAGAACGCGGCGTATAAGGCGAGTTATGGCGCGGGCGGCATCTTCAACCAGGCGACGGTGCCGTTCTACTGGTCCACCTACGAGCCCGTGCCGGGACGCCGCCGCGCGGGCGGCGACTACGAGGACACGGCCGAATTCTGGACGGCGCTCGGGCCCGACCGCGCGCCGCAGCATCGCTTCTGGCGGCGGCCTTCGCCCGGCCCCGTCATCGACTTTCTCAAAGCGAAGGATGTAAAGATTCACGGACACGTCCTCGTCTGGGGCTCGGCCAAGCCCTACTGGATCTACGACTGGTACTGTCCCGAAGCTGAGAAGCGCCGGATTGACGCGCTCGGCGTTCCCCGCCATGCGGACTTCCTCGCGACGCCGCCGGCGGGTGCCGAGGGCAGCTTCGGCTTTGCCGCGAAGTGGAAGAAGGCTTGGCTCGGGGCCTACGGCGCCACCGAGGAGACGTCGCTGGCAGCTGACCTGCCCGTCTTTACGCGCGAGATGCGCCGGCTCTTCAAGAAGCGCATTGCCGACGTTGCGGCTGACTACGGGACGGTTGCGGATAGCTGGGATGTCGTCAACGAGAGCTCCATCGACACGGCGCGGTACGGACGCTCCCGGACGGACCTTCCCGTCTGGTTCAGCGTCTACGGCCTGATGCCGGGCGACTATCCGCTCCACGCGCTTCTCGACGCGAAGGAGGCGCTGCCGTCCGATACAAAGCTTGTCATCAACGACTTCAACATCTGCGAGGACTATCTCGCCCAGGTGACGAACCTCGTCCAGGAGGGCGCGCGCATCGACGTCGTCGGCTGTCAGATGCACCTCTTCGTCACCAACGACTGCATGCGCCTCGCCCAGGGCGCGACCGATGTCAAGTGGGTCGGCTCGCCGGCGGCGGTCCAGGAGAAGCTCGATCTCATGGCGCGGTCGGGCCGTCCCCTGCACATTTCCGAGATCACCATCTGCGCACCGGGCGAGGACGTCCGAAGCCGTCAGATTCAGGCCATTCTTGCGCGCAACCTGTATCGCAAGTGGTTCTCGCACAAGGCGGTGATGGGCATCACCTGGTGGAACACGGTCGACGGTGGCGGCGTCTACGGCGAGCCAGCCGTGTCGGGTCTTTTCAACCGCGACATGACCCGCAAGCCCGCCTACGATGCGCTGGACGAACTCATCAACGGCGAATGGAAGACGCGGACGAAGGTCAAGGTGGAGAGAAGAGGTGAAGGTGGAGAAGATGGCGTCGTCGCCTTTCGGGGATTCTGTGGCAAGTATCGGCTGAGCTGGGAGTGCGCGACATGCGGACGCCGTCACGCGCGGATCGTGCATTTGAATGCGGACTCGGCGACCGCGACCCTGGCGCCGCTGACGGCGCTCGAGTGCGACGTGGGCGAGAAGGTGACTTCATTCGTCGTGGATGGCAAGCCCGTGACGCTAGCACCCGGCGAGCGTCTGCTGGACCTTCAGAAGCTCTATCCGAGTGCGGTTGAGAAGGGCATCGAGGGCGCGCAGGAGGCCGAGGTCGTCTTTTCGTTCGAGGTTGACACGGCGCGCCCTGTGACGCTCGCCTACTGCAACGACTGGTTCGGCGAGCTGGAGCTCAACGGACAGCCGGTCGCCCGCGTGTTGCACGGTCCGTTCCCGAACTGGTCGTCGCTTCGCCTTAACGCAAAGCCCGGCCGTAACGAGGTCCGCTTCCGCACCCGAAGCGGCAGCGCCGGAGCCTGGAAATGCGGCTTCCGCTTGGTGCGGTAGGTGTAACGCGTGTTCAGTCCAATGCGATGGTTTTCAGGTGGTGGACCATCAGAGATCTGCCCGGTTTTGACATTTCTGATGCGAGATGCTAAAATGTGATTCATCAATATCATTAAAGTGAATCACGGAGATGCGATGACGACGATGACCATTCATGCCGAGGCGCCTTTTGCTGAGGCTTTGCGGGCCTATGCGGCGAAGCTCGGAAAGAGCGTCAATCAGACGGTCAAGGATGTCTTTGTGCCGATTCTCGGGCTGGCGGATGCCGAACAGGTCGAACGCGTCAATCGCTGGTCGCGGTTCTGCGGCTGCATCCCGAAGGCAGAGGCCCGGGCGATGAGGGACTCTCTTGCTGAGCAGCGCACGGTTGATGAGGACGACTGGCGATGAATATGCCGCTCGTCCTTGATTCCAATGCTGTCATTTCGCTCTTCGAGGGAGACGACGAGCTGGAGCGTGCGCTGATGGGGGCCTCGAGCCTGCTGATCCCCGCTGTTGCCTATGGGGAGATCCTGGCGGGAATCGAGAGCCCCACCCGTCGCGCGCGTCAGACGGCCGAGGCGTTGGAAGGACTGTTGGCGACGCCTGATACCGAGGTTCTGCCAGTGACGCAGGCCACGGCCCGATACTATTCAAAGATTTACAATCATCTGAAGAAGGCCGGAACGAAGATTCCGATCGCCGACGTGTGGATCGCCGCCGCGACAATGGAATGCGGCGGACGCCTCTTTACCCGAGACCGCCATTTCCTCGCCATCCCGATGCTGGATCTGGTCGAATCGGCGTTTGACGAGATATGACACGGGAGAACGGGAGTGCCTCCCGTTTGAGAATCGGAAGGACTCCTGGTTCGGAGCGGTGAGACGTCCCGTCTCGACGAATGGCCTGGATAAAGTTGACGAGTCGATGCTCGGGATTCGCCTTGATTTGTGATAAGATTGTGGACATCAGATGGCCTAGAATTGGACTGGACGTTACCCGTCCACCGTCGGATGCGGGACGCATCCGACCTCCTGGTGAACTCGCACATAATTCTCATTGGCACGCTTGCCTGTACCATTGAGAATTATGTGTGGCGGGCTAGATTCCAAAAA
>CAMEZU010000163.1 GCA_945947925.1 uncultured Verrucomicrobiota bacterium | reverse complement strand
TTTCGGCGGCGGCGTCCTTCGCCTTCGTGCAGCCCTTCTTGATCGCCATGGCGGCACCGACGGTGTACGCCCACTTGGCGTTCTCGAAGCAGATCGGCTGGGTCTCTTCAACGATCTTGTACGGATCGATGCCGGCCTTGTCGCAGATCTCCTTGCACTCGAGGATGGACGTGATGCCGTAGGGCTTGAGGGCGGCGAGGATCTTCGCCTCACGACGCTCGTAGCCTTCGAACAGCTTCTCACCGGCAGCGGCCTTCGGGGCGGCAGCCTTCTTCGCGCACTTCTTTGCACATGCCATTTTCAAATTTCCTTCCTTTTCTCGTCTTCTGTCTCCCGTCTCCCGTCCTTAACAGGGACAGGAGACCCGAGACGCAAGACATGAGGTTTTTTATTCCTTGCGAGGATCAATGTACTTGGCCGCGCCTTCGAACTGGCCGTAGTGGCCCTTGGCCTTCTCCCACGCCGTGTTCGGATCGTCACCCTTCTTGATGAAGTCGGTCATCTTGCCGAGCGAGACGAACTCGTAGCCGATCACTTCGCCGTCCTTGTTGAGGGCCATGCGCGTGCAGTAGCCTTCGGTCATCTCGAGGTAGCGGGGGCCTTTCGCCTTCGTCGCGTACATCGTGCCGACCATCGAACGGAGCCCCTTGCCGAGGTCCTCGAGGCCCGCGCCGATCACGAGACCGCCGTCGGAGAACGCGCACTGCGTGCGGCCGTAGACGATCTGGAGGAAGAGCTCGCGCATCGCCGTGTTGATGGCGTCGCAGACGAGGTCGGTGTTGAGCGCCTCGAGAATCGTCTTGCCGACAAGAATCTCGGAGGCCATCGCGGCGGAGTGCGTCATGCCCGAGCAGCCGATCGTCTCGACGAGGGCTTCCTCAATGACGCCATCCTTGACGTTCAGGGACAGCTTGCAGGCGCCCTGCTGCGGCGCACACCAGCCCACGCCGTGCGTGTAACCGGAGATGTCCTTGATCTGCTTGGCCTGGACCCACTTACCCTCTTCCGGGATCGGGGCAGGACCGTGATTGCACCCCTTGGCCAACGGGCACTGGTGCTCAACCTCAGTCGAATAGATCATTGCTGATTCCTTTTTGTTGTGAAAACTTCGCATATTTTAACAAAAAGAGGCCTGGACTTTCAACGAGGAAATTCGCTATTCGTGCCTCAGGGCGATGATCGGATCGAGCTTGGAGGCGCGCAGGGCGGGGTAGATGCCGAAGCCGATGCCGACGCCGACGGAGATGCCGAAGGAGAGGACGAGGCTCATCGGCGTCACCACGGTGGGCATGCCGGCGAAGGCCGTGACGAGACAGGGGATGCCGAGGCCGAGTGCCATGCCGATCATGCCGCCCACGACGGAGAGGACGAGCGCCTCGATCAGGAACTGGACCACGATCTGGAAGCGCCGCGCGCCAATCGCGCGGCGGATGCCGATCTCGCGGGTGCGTTCGGTGACGGACGCGAGCATGATGTTCATGATGCCGATGCCGCCCACGAGCAGCGAGATGCCGGCGATGGCGCCGAGCACGATGGAGAAGGTCCGCTTCGTCGCCTCCGCCTGACGGAGGAGCTGGAGCGGCACCTCGAGGCCGTAGTCCTGCTTCTTGTGCGACGTCTCCAGGAGCCGCGCGATCGCCTTCGAGGTCGCCTCGACCTGCGCCTCCTCCGTCACGTGCGCGATGATCTGGTGGAGCTCGACGCGCTCGCGGATGTTCGACCCCTGCAGGCGGCGGAAGAACGTGTCCCCGTGACGCTGGCGCGCCGTCGAGAGCGGGATGTAGACGTCCGTCTGGCGGTCCGGCGTGTCCGTCGAGTCGGATCCGCTCGCCTCGCTGCGGACGATGCCGACGACCTGGTAGGTGTTCTTGTCAATGGTCAGCGTCTCGCCGATCGCATGCTCGTTCGCCAGCAGTTTGCGCGCGCCCCACTCGGTCAGGACGGCGACGGACGTGAAACCGGCAAGGTCGCCGCGCTCGAGGACGCGTCCCGCGACGACGGACCGGTCCACGAGGTCGAACCACTCCTCGGTGGTGCAGACGACGCGGAGCTCCTCGGAGCGCCCGTGGAAGCGGCCGGGACGCTGCAGCACCTTGACGGGCACGACCTTGTCCACGGTCGGGACCGTGTCGCGGATGCGGTCCGCGTCGGCGTAGAGGAGTCCGTAGATTGACAGCCACGAGCTCTTCCCCTTCGCGTTGCCTTCCTCGGTCGGCTTCTTCGAGGTCATCATGATGTTCTGGCTGCCGAGCCGGCGGATGCGGTCCAGCGCCTCGCGCGAAGCGCCCTCGCCGATCGCGAGCATCGCGATGACGCTGCCGACGCCGAAGACGAGGCCGAGCATCGTGAGAAAGCTGCGCAGCTTGTGGAGGAGGAGGTTCTTCACGCCGAGCGCGACGTCGCGGCGGAATCTGGACAGCGGAAAGCTCATCGGATCTCCTTGACGAGGCCGTCGCGCATGACGAGGCGGTGGTCGGCGTAGGCGGCGATGTCGTCCTCGTGCGTGACCATGACGATCGTCTTGCCCTGCTTGTGAAGTTCGGTGAAGAGGTTCATGATTTCGATGCTCATCGCCGTGTCGAGATTGCCGGTCGGCTCGTCCGCGAGGATGACGACGGGGTCCGTCGCGAGCGCGCGGGCGATGGCGACGCGCTGCTGCTGTCCGCCCGAGAGCTGGTTCGGCCGGTGGTTGAGGCGCTGGCTGAGACCGACGTACGCCGCGTACTTCTCGACCCGGCGGCGGCTCTCGGCGTCGGGGACGCCCTGGTAGTAGAGCGGGAGCGCGATGTTCTCGGCGACCGTCAGCTGCGGGATGAGATTGAAGCTCTGGAAGACGAAGCCGAGGTACTTCAGGCGCACGTCGGAGAGCTCGTCGTCCCCGAGCTGCGACACCTCGCGTCCGTTCAGCCGGTAGGTGCCCGACGTGGGACGGTCCAGGCAGCCGAGGATCTGGAGCATCGTCGACTTGCCCGAGCCCGAGTGTCCCATGATCGCCCAGAACTCGCCCTGGCGGAAGCGCTGGGTGACGCCGCGCAGGGCGTGGACCTTCTCGTCGCCCATGTCGTAGACCTTCGTGAGGCCCTCGACCTCGATCGCGAACTCGGCGCCGGCGCTCATTCCGCCTTCTCCGCCTTTTCGTCTCCGTCTCCGCCGAGGAGGTCCGTCTCGGCCGTGCCGGCGGACTCCTTCAGCGGCGGCGCGAGGGACACCTCCTCGCCGGCCGCAAGTCCCTCGAGGATGCGCACGAAGCGGTTGTTCGACAGTCCCGTCTTCACCGCGCGCCGTTCGTCCCCGTTCCTGCCGCGCACCCAGACGCAGGACTCGCCCGCGACGCGCACGACGCACTGGACCGGCACGTAGACGGCCTTCTCGTACTGCTCGACGACGATCTCGACCTTGCAGCCCATGCCGTTCTTGAGCTCGCCCGCCCCGCCGTCGATGAGGACGTCCGTCGGATACTCCTTGAGGTCCTCGTTCATCCACCGCCGCTCGTTGTCCGGCATCGGGGCGATCTTGGAGACGGTGCCCGTGAAGACCTTGTCCGGTAGCGCGTCGCAGCGCACGCGCACCGGCATGCCCGTCGCAATGCTCTTGAGGTTGCCCTCGTGCAGGTTGATCTTCGCCGCGAAGGTGTCCGCCGTCGGCAGACGGATGAGCTCCTGACGCTCCCACACCTCCTGGCCTTCCTGCAGCGGCTCGCGGTTGCGTCCGCCCTGCGCGTAGACGACCTGTCCGTCCCGCGGCGCGCGGATCGTCGCCTTGTCGATCTGATTCGTCAGCTTGTCGAGCTTCTGCATCTGCTTGCGGAACTCGCTCTCCTTCGCGCGGAGGTCGCTCTCCGCCTTGGCGATGGACGAGGCCGCGCGCTTGCGCGTGCGGAGAAGCGCCATCTCCTTCTGCTTCACGTCGCTCCTGAACTTCGCGAGGTCGCGGCGGTGCGTGTAGGTCTCGAGCACCTCGAGGTCGCGCTGGGCGGACTCAAGCGTGAGCTGGCTCGACTTCCAGCTGAGCTCGTCGCCCTCGAGCTCCGTCTCGGAGATGAACTTCTCCTCGAAGAGCCGCTTCGACCACTCGTACTTGTCCTTCGCCTGCTTGACCTGCTGCTCCTTGAGCGCGATCTGTCCCTTCTTGTCAATGAGCGTCGAGGGATACTCGCCCTTCTCGTACTTCTCGAGGTCCTCCTTCGCGAAAAGGAAGGCCTCCTCGGCAAGCTCCACATCGCTCGCCGCTTGGTTCTTCTGGATCTCCAACTCCTCGCGCGCGACCTCAAGGGCGCTCTTCGCGTTCTGGAGCGTGATCTCCTGGCTGTCCTTCTCGTCGATCTTCGAGGAGACGTCGAGCTGCACGAGGACATCGCCCTCCTTCACCATCGTCCCCTCGGGAACGAGCGTGATGATCGAGACGCGTCCCTGCACCTCGTTCTTCAGGACGATCTCCTGGCTCGGCCTGATCTCGCCGAACTCCTCCACGCTGATGACGAGCGGCCCCTCCACAACCGTCGCATACAGCTCGTCCGACGCCTCGGCAGCCTTCCCGCCCCGCAGAAAGAACCACCCCGCTCCCAGGACCAGCACCACCCCGCCGACAACCAGCACCTTCTTCATCTCGACTCTCCTCATCTCAGTTTTTCCTTCCCTTCGGCAGATTGATGACGCCGAGGGACACGAGATCGGCCTCCTTCCAGGTGCCGTTTACGGAGA
>CAMEZU010000162.1 GCA_945947925.1 uncultured Verrucomicrobiota bacterium | reverse complement strand
GAATGCGCGAAGCTCGGCATGGTGGTCCTGCCGTACATCAATGCCGATCCTGTCCTGGCGCGTCACTGCGAGGACGCGGGCGCGGCGGCCGTGATGCCGCTCGGCTCCCCGATCGGCTCGAACCGCGGCATCCGCACGCGCGACATGATCGAAATCATCATCGAGCAGAGTCACGTCCCGGTGGTCGTCGACGCCGGCATCGGCCTTCCGTCCCACGCCGCCGAGGCGATCGAGATGGGCGCGGACGCGGTGCTCGCCAACACGGCCGTGGCGGCCGCGGGCGATCCCGTCGCGATGGCGAAGGCGTTCAACCTCGCGGTCCAGGCCGCAGAGCTCGCCATCAAGGCCGATCCGCCGAGCGTGCGCGCCACGGCCAGCGCGACTTCGCCGATGGATATCTTCAAGTAAGCGATGAGTGTTGAGTGATAAGTGTTGAGTGAAGGTTTCTTATGTTTCCTTTGTTGAAATACACGCAAGAACAGGTCGAAGCCTATTATGAGAAGGTGACGCCGGAGATGGTGCGGGCGTCGTTGGCGAAGGAGCGGCACGACTGGTTCGATCTCCTCAACCTGCTCTCGCCTGCGGCCTATCCGTTCATGGACGAGATGCGCGCGAAGGCGCGCAAGGCCCGCATCCGCTACTACGGCAAGACCGTGAGCGTCTACGCGCCGCTCTACATCGGCAACACCTGCATCAATTCCTGCCGCTACTGCGACTTCCGCGTGCAGCACACGGGGACGGTGCGCCGCGATCTCACGATGGACGAGATTCGGATGGAGGCGGAGGCGATCCGCGCGACGGGCATCGACTCGCTTCTCATCGTCGCGGGCGAGAATCCGGTCGTCAACTCGGTTGAGCATCTCGCCGAGGTCGGCCGGATGCTGAAGAAGATGTTCTCGAACCTCTCGCTCGAGGTGGCGCCGCAGACGGAGGAAGGGTACCGCGAGCTCTTCAAGGCGGGCTACGAGGCGCTCACCTGCTTCCAGGAGACGTACGATCCCGAGCGGTACAAGTACTTCCACCCGGCGGGGCCGAAGTCCAACTACGACTTCCGTCTCTGGACCCAGCTCCGCGCCGGCAAGGCGGGCTTCCGCACGCTCGGCTGCGCGTTCCTGCTGGGATTGAGCCCGTGGCGTCCCGAGGCGGCGTCGCTGGGCGCGCACGCGCTCTACCTGATGAAGGAGTGCTACGAGTCGAAGGTGCAGTTCGCGTTCCCGCGCTTCTGCCGCGTCGAGGGCGGCTTCGTGCCGCCGTGCGAGGTGAGCGAGCAGGACGTCGACCTCATGATGCTCGCGTTCCGCATCGTCTTCCCGCAGTGCTGCATGACGGTGTCGACGCGCGAGGCGCCGACGTTTCGCGACTACATCGTCCAGTACGCGGCGGACAACATGTCCGCAGGCAGCCGCGTCACCCCGGGCGGCTACGCCGTCCTCGAGAAGGAGCACGCGAAGGACGTCGCGCAGTTCACGCTCACCGACCAGCGCGCCCCGGCCGAAGTCTACGCCGCCATCAAGGCGAACGGACAGGAAGTCGTCTACAAGAACTGGGACAACCGGATCTGACTTTTCCAAGACATTTTTTGATATAATATTGGCAATAACAAGGAGGGACGCATGAGAGATTTGTTCATTGTCGGTGCCGGTGGATTCGGCCGCGAGGCCATTTGGACCGTCGAGCGCATCAATTCGCTCTCGCAGCAGCCGCTCTGGAACATCATCGGCTATGCCGATGACGACCCCAAGTGGAAGAAGGGCGACAATTTCGAAGGCTATCCGATTCTCGGGACGGTTGACGAGGCGTCCAGGGACTATCCGGGCGCGTCGGTCTTCGTGGCGATCGGCAACAACGCCAAGCGCGCCGACATGTATGCCCGCCTGCGCGGACACGACTTCCCGGCGCTGATCGACCCGAAGGCCCAGATCTCCCCGACGGCGGATTTCCGCCACGGCACGTTCATCGGTGCGGGCGCGGTCGTCCAGGTCGGCTCCGAGCTCGGCAAGTTCACGGTCATCGGCTCCAACGCCGTCATCAGCCATGACGCGGTCCTCGACGACTTCGTCAACGTCGGCGCGGGCACGGTCATTGCGTCTGGCGTGAAGGTCGGCAAGTCGGTCTCGTTCTTCGCCAACTGCGCCACGATGCCGTGGATCACGATCGGCGCGGGTGTGACGGTTTCCTGCGGCACGGGCGTCAAGGCCGACGTCCCGGCCGGTGCGGAGCTCTGATCGGAGGCTCCTGTCGCCTTGAAGTGGATTGTCTATAATCTCCTCTTTGCCCTGGCCTTCCCGCTGATGCTGCCCGGCTTCCTGGTCCGGATGCTGAAGCGGGGAGGCTATCGTGCACGCCTGGGGGACCGTTTCGCGCTCTATCCGCAGGCGATTGTCGACGCCCTGACGGCGGGCGATTTCGTCTGGATTCACGCCGTGTCGGTCGGCGAGGTGCAGGTCGCGGGACAGCTGATGCGCGACTGGCGCGCGGCCGATCCGACGGTGCGCTTCTGCTTTTCGACGACAAGCTCGACGGGTTGGAAGATGGCCGAAAAGGAAGTGACGCCGGCCGACGTACTCATCTACAATCCGCTCGACTTCCCCAATTTCGTCAAGAGCGCCCTGAAGACGGTGCGTCCGCGGGCGGTCGTCCTCACCGAGAGCGAAATCTGGCCGGTCTTCATCCGGACGGCGAAGCGCTACGGGATTCCGCTCTTTCTGATCAACGCCCGCGTGAGCGACCGGAGCGCGCCGCGCTATGCGAAGGCGCGGTTCTTCTTCGGGGACGTCTTCAGCTGCTTCACGCGCATCTTCGCGCAGAGCGAGCTCGACCGGGATCGCCTACTGGCGGCCGGCGCGCCGGCGGACCGGGTGGACGTGACGGGCAGCTTCAAGTTCGACGTCGCGCACCGCAATCCGGCGAAGGAAGAGGAGCTCCGCCGGTGGATCGCGCCCGAGGGACGCAAGATCCTGCTCGGCGGCTCGACGTGGCCGGGCGAGGACGAGGTGATGCTCCGCATTTACAGATCCATCCTTGACCTCGACCTTCAGCCGAGACCGCTTCTCGTGCTGGCGCCGCGTCATTTCGAGAAGGCGGACGCCGTCGAGGCGAACATCCGCAAGGCGGGCTTCGCCTGCGTGCGCCGGTCACGGGGCGAGTCTGCGGAGAGCGCGTCCGGTCCCGCCGTCTTCCTGGCGGACACGACAGGCGAGCTGATGGGCCTTTACGGCATTTCGGACGGCGTGTTCGTCGGCAAGTCGCTGTGCGAGCACGGGAGCCAGAACATGATCGAGCCGTGCCTGTGCGGCAAGCCGACCGCGGTCGGTCCGTACACGGAGAACTTCCGTCCGGTGATGAGCGACCTGCAGGAGGGCGAGGGCATCGTGCAGGCGAAGGACGAGGCGGAGCTGACGGAGACGATCGTCGGCTGGTTCGCGAAGGGCGACGGCGGTCTGGGCGAACGGGCCCGGGCGGCGGTCGCGCGGCGGACCGGGGTGGTGCCGCGCTGCACGGCCGCGATCCGTGCGGCCCTGGCCGGTTCCGTGAAGGCGCTGGCGGCGCTGCTCTTCGCGGGCGCGCTCGCGGTCCCCGCCCTGGCGGCAGCGCCGTCCGCGGAGCCGGTGACGGTCAAGGTGCCGGCTCAGGCGCGTTCGGCCGCGCTGCCGGCGACGCGTGACCTGCCCAAGTTCAAGGCGATCCGGACGGTCGGCGCGTACGTGGCGATGATGGAACGTCCCGAAGCCGTCCGCGTCTACCTGGCGGACGCGGAGGCCGAGCGGTATGCGCCGATTTTCACATCCGTGAAGCTCCGGTGCGCGACGGCGAAGACGGCGGCGACGAACGCCGTCTACGACATCGTCTTCGCGGGGGAGGTGCCGGCGGACCTGAACTGGTCCGCGTTGACGGCGCGGCTCAACTCGAAGGGCGTCCTTGCCTGCGCGTTCGACGTCGAGAAGATGACGGCGGGACGGTTCAAGTCGATTCTGGAGAGCTTCCCGTGCGACGATCCGCACCTCTGGATGCCGGGCGAGCGGGACTGGCTGCTGACGGGGCGCCGCGATCCGTACGTCCTGAAGATGGACGCCATGCTCGAGTTCTTCACGCAAAGCGACGCGCTCGTGTCTGTGGAGGCGGCCGAGGCCGGGTGCTGTTCGGCGCCGGAGCTGTTCGCGAACTACGTGGGCACGCGCAAGGACGTCCTTCCGGCCTTCAAGGACGATGCGGCGCAGGCACTTGTCCGTCCGGAGCATTTCCTGTCCGCCGAGGTGCCGGACATCGCCTGGATTTCGCCCAAGGAGATGGATGCGGACATCGTCGATGGCCTCGCGGAGTGCATCAACCGCGCCCAGGCGGTCCGCCGGATGGTCGTGCGCGGCAACGTGCTCGCGCGCGAGCGGAAGATGGACGAGGCGATTGAGGCGTGGTCGAAGGCGAACGTCTCGAATCCGCACGACACGATGTTGCAGGGCCGGCTCTTCCAGCTCGTCGTGAATGCGCGGGCGCTCTCGAACTTCGGGCGGATCGCGGATGCGGCGCAGTGCTATGACATCCTTTTCGCGGTCTGTCCGTCGGACCTCGGCGTGGCGGAGGAATATTTCAATGCGCTGACGGCCCTGCGTCGGACGGAAGACGCGGCGAAGGTCCGCGCGCACATCGACAGCCGGCGGCTGAAGCTGCGCATGGCGGAGGTGGCCGAACGCGAGAAGAAGGCCGGACACGAGAAGAAGG
>CAMEZU010000161.1 GCA_945947925.1 uncultured Verrucomicrobiota bacterium | reverse complement strand
ATATGAACACGCCTTGCGCGTCTGTCTCTCCCTCCGGGGAGAATGCCTTTTACGGACTTCACCTG
Source organism: uncultured Verrucomicrobiota bacterium (assembly GCA_945947925.1). Lineage (GTDB taxonomy): Bacteria > Verrucomicrobiota > Kiritimatiellia > RFP12 > UBA1067 > UBA1067. The sequence goes on along the minus strand of CAMEZU010000161.1, from coordinate 4,674 downwards.
CGGCCGGTAGCATCCGTACTCGTTCACCCAGGACGATTTGTCGCCGATGTAGGGATAAGGAAGCGTCGTCCAGTCGAACTTAAGCAGATCGTTGCCCTTGAAGTCGCGGATGACGGTGCTGTTTCCTTCCGCCACCGGCACAAGCCAGTTCTTCGCCTGTGTCCACTCGGCCGGCAGGTCGTCCGACCAGGCGTGCGCCGCGCCTCCCAAAGCGAGGGCAAGCCCCACCCAAACCCATCTCCTCATGTACTCTTCCTTCCATTTCTTGTCGTGTACGTGTATTGCAAATGCGATTTCACCTGACGAGCAGGACGAAGCCGCCCGGAATCTTCAGCATGCCCTTCTTCCCCTCGGAAGTGTCCTTGAACGGCAGGCCTCTCGCCGCAAGCTGCTCGGCCGTGTAGCGTCCCGGCGCGAGCGGCTGGCCGTCCACAAGGCACCTTCTCTTCGCGGTCAGCAGACAGCCGTTCAGATCGATCGTCCCGTGCCCGGAGACGGCGAGCGTCTTCACCGTGAGATCGCGCGTGATCTTTACGCGCGCATAGCTCGAAACGTCCAGCGTGGCCGCCGAAAAATCCTCGTCCGGATCGGACTCCTTGAATTTAACGGACGGAATCGGCGTGAAGGACGCCGTGTTGACGCCGTTCGTATCCTCCATGTCGCGGACGTAGATCGTGCCGGCCTTCTCGCCCGCCCGCGCATCCTGAAGGTAGACCGTGCCCGCCGAAACGTAGGCATTCGACTGCGCCTGACCGTCGATTTCGTCCGCTCCCGCATGCCAGCCCATGGCCTGAATGTTCTCGAGCCCGAACGTCTCGAACGTCGCCGCAGGGTCGGTCAGGCGAATCGCGATGCGTCCCGGCGCGCCTGCCGTCTTGATTCTGGCCGGATTATCGGTATTCCAGATATTGCCTGTCCGCGTTCCGTTCGCCAGGATCTGGCCCGACCCCGTCAGGCGCGCGCAGGTGATGTCGAGCGAACCGCCGCCGCCGTTGCCGTTTCTTTCCGCGTAGAAATGGCCTGTCGCGCCGGCCTCGACCGTGCCGTCCACGTTGAGCGTTCCTGTCACCGTCAACTTGAGCACTCCCGAACCATGCGTACTGTAGGAACCGGTGTACCCTTCTTCGCCGGGCTCCTTCGGCGCGAAGATCGAGCCGTACGCCTTCGGGTCACTTACTGCGCCGCTCTGTCCCCCGTGAATCCCCGCATGGTTCGGCAACCCGATCCCCAGTCCGCCCGCCAATGTGGAAATCAAGCCGCGCTTGTTACGATTGGGATTGCCGTTCCATTGTCCCATTCGCACGTCCACGTCGCCCAGAACCGTGATCTGCGAATACGGATAGGAGTCCGGCGTGGCCCTGTGACACAGGGTACCCAGCCGCGCACAGGTCGCGACGACCACGTTCCCCGTAATCGTATAGGGAACCAGCGCCTCAAACCCCCAGCCTTTTTGGAAGTAGTTCGTCCCGTCCGCGCTCGTCGGAACCTCGAGCGCGCCACCTTGATAGGATATGCCGCCGCAGTAGTATGAACCGTTCCTGTCCCACTCGAGCGAATACGTTGTCGCTTCCACGCTGGCCCAGCCGCCCGGCAGCGCCAGTTTCGTCCCCGGGGGGACCGCGAGAATGGCAAAAGTCCCGCCTCCTGCAATCCGGATGCCGTCAAGCGTCCAGGTCGTATTCGAAGGGATGCTGCACCCCCCCGTGATGGACGGCGCGTCAATGTTGCGGCTGCAAAAGGCGTTGACGTTGACGTCGTCTGCGAGATAGAGCAGGCCGTTCGGCTTGTCCGGCGTCCGCACGAAGACCGTGCCGCAACCGGGGTTTTCCCTGCTTCCCAGGCATTTGGCCGACAGGTTGCCGAAGTTTACTTTGCCGAAATCCTGCTCCGTCAGATCCAGCGCGACACGCCCGCCCGCGCCGCCCTTTCCGAAGCGCCCGTTGTACGAACCGTTCGCGCTGATGTTGCCGCCCAGAGACAGCGTCTTGGCTTTGATGTAGACCGAGCCGCCGGCGCCGCCCATGGCGTTTTGAAAATGGTACTTAACTCCGGTCCATCCGGCTCCATCCGCCCGGATTGCGCCGCCCTTCGCCACCGTGACCGTGCCCCCGACCGTCAGATGGATGGCGCCGCCGCCACCCTTGCCGCCTTCCGCCGCCGACCACCAGCCGCCGGCGCCGAGATTGACCGGCTCTTTGAGGTCGCCGTAGACCCAGGCATGGTCAAGCGCACCGCCGTGCGACCCGGGCTGGCTGCCGGCGGGATAGTTGGTCGCCGCGTAGCCCTTCAGGCAGCAGTCGATTGCGGCGTCTCCGTCTATTGTCAGATTGCCTCCGATATCCATGCGCAGACGCCAGACCTCCTTGTCCGCGTTCGCCGGATGCGTCCACTTTCCGCCTGCGAGCGTGGCATCCCCCGACACCGTGAAGACTTTGAAATTGTTGTCGACGGCGCCCGGATAGGTCGTCAGGAACGTCACCGTCCCCGTGTAGGAGGAGCTCTGCTCCCACGCGGCGACTTGCGCCGGCAATCCGTTCGCGCCGGCATCCCACGTCATCGCCCGTAAGGACCTTGTGCCGTCCAGCACGATTGTATCGCCCGCGCACGGCACGCCGTTGGGGTCCCAATTCGCCGCGACCGAAGCGTTGCCGTCCGCCGTGGCGACCCAGATCTTGCTCTCGGCCCAGGCGGCGGTCCCGGCGACGGACAAGGCCAGCACGACAAGGATATTTTTCGTATTCATGTGCACTCCTTTCAGGTTTTGAATTCTGCTGAAAATTGTCAAGTCACGGTTCCAGGTTATATCTCATTGCACCCCAAGAAGAAAATGTTAACCTATCGTAAAGTCGGACATCCCATTCCTCAGTCGGCGTTTTTCCACCAAACGACTTCCGCCGTCGGCATGGACTTTCCATCCGCGTTTTCATAGATGAAATTGACGGGGCGGAAGCGCGTCGCCGCGCACCGGTCGGGCGTACGGATGCGGAAGACGAGTTCCGCCGACGCGCCGTAGGCGGACAGCGCGGGGACGTCGACCGTCTCGCGGTCGTAGAACCAGCCCTCCGGCAGACGCAGAGTCACCCTGCCCGCGCACAGGGGCTTCGCCGACGGATTGAAGACTCGAACCTTGACCTCGGCCACCTGGCCCGGGTTCAGTTCGACGAGGCCCGCCGCCGTGCGCCGCGCCGCCCCGAAGTCCACCGAGACGAGCGGTTCCGCCTCATTCAGCGCGAGTGCCGCCGCGAAGTTCTCGAAGCGAGGCATCGTGAAGCGCACCTCGCCGTCCTTGACGGCAAACACGACGGGAACGAGTTCGCGCGAACCCTGCGACAGGACGAAGACGGCCTTCGGCGGCTTCATTTCCGCCGCAAGGCGCCAGGCGACGGCGAACGGTCCCACGGGCGCGTCGTTGTAACTCGTCGCCGAAAGGATGGCGTTGCCGCGCGAATCCACCAACGGCGACTCGAAGCGCATCTTCGTGCGGATGCGCTGCGGCAAGTCACTCACGGCGACCTTTTTCGCTCCGACAAAGGCGAGATACGCGTCCATAAACCGATAGGGTGAGGGGTCGGAGTGCGCGTCGCGCCACTCGTACGTCGTCGCCGCGCCGCCGTAGATCGAGCCGAGGTAGCCGGCGAAGTAGAGGCTCGTTCCCTTGCCGTGCGAACGAATGACAGCGGCCGGACCGCCGTTATGCGCCATCACGATCGTCTCGCCCGCCGTCGCCTTGATCTGCTGGTAGCCAAAGCCACTGAACATGAACTTGCCGAGCGCTTTCGAAACCGGGTGCGTCGAATCCCACTGCTGGAAGAACTCGAACTGCGTCTTGTGCAGTTGGTCCGCGTCCACCACATCGAAACTCATCGCGCTGTAGCCGAAGGGGTTCTTCTCGGCCGCGAGCGAATCGACCTTCTTCTGCTGGATGGGTTCCACGCCGAGGAACTTCAGGAAGCGATCCTGCGGGAAGCCGTGCCCGTCGTAGACGCCGGGCTGGGCGTCGGCGAACACCGCGCCGCCGCGTTCGACCCAGCCCTCGACCTTCTCCAGCACGTCCGCCGGAATGTATTTCGCGTCCACAAAGAAGAGCGCGGCCATGCCGTCCAGCCGCTTGCCTTCGCGGATTTGCGTGTCGGTGATGAAGGTGACGGGGTAGCCGTTGCCGCGGATGAGCTCGTAGACGCGGAAGACGTTGTCCGGCCCGCAGTCGAAGAGCGAACCGAGGGAGCGTTCCTGCAAGGCGTTGCAGGTTCGGCTGTAGTAGATCGCCACGGGCTTCGCCGCGTGGCGGCGGTGCGCGTCGGCGAGGACATTCTCGATCTGGCGCACGGCGCGAATCGCGTCCGAGTAGGCGGCGAGTTTCGGGCGCGGAGTCTGGTCGTAGTTCGTGAGGCCGAATTTCGGAAACTCGGCGTGGTTGTTGCCTTCCTGTAGCATGAAGTGCGAGAAGCCCTTGACGCCCTTGCCGATGAGCGTCCAGTACGAGCGCACGGCGAGGCCGGGGTCGGGCGTGTGGGTGCTGCCCTCGCGAACTTCCATGCGCTTCGCGTCGTCGCCGAACGCGCTGAGCGTGTCGTATTCGGCTCCGACCCAGTCGTCCACCGCGTAAACGTCGTAGCCGTAGCGGTCCGCGTCCTTCACGCCGAAGCGGAAGAGATCCTCGTCATCCAGGGGCCG
>CAMEZU010000160.1 GCA_945947925.1 uncultured Verrucomicrobiota bacterium | reverse complement strand
CAGGGTCCCGTCCAACGAGCGCCTTCCAGCCGCTTCGCTTGACAAGCCCAGGGCGGGTTTGAGAGAATAGTACGACAAAGGAGGATTCTGCGGAATGACTGGGATGTTGAAACTGGTGGTGATCGGCGCGGCCTTCGCTGCGGTGGCGGCGGGGGGTTCGACGGTCGAGCCGACGCCGTCGGTCGTCGCGCCGGGGTCGGCGATGAACGCAGATTACGGCGTCTGGGTCGAGAAGGGACCGCGGATCCTTTCGGCGGACGGTAAACCGCTGACGGAGGCCACGGCCTTGATGATGGGCGAAGAACCCATGTCCCTTCTTCCGATCGATTCGGACGGCCGTCTGATTCTCAACCGTTATCTCGCCGGAGGTCCGTACGGATCGGGCCTGCGTACCCGCCCGGACTCGGTTACCGTCCTGTGTCCGGGGTACCACACCCGACGGGGCGTCCGTTTGCTGGCGAGACGTGAGGTCGTCTCCGAAATCAGACTGGAGCCGATTGTGGACCAGCCCGCGATGCGGAAGTTTCAGGCGACCGCCACGCTGCCGGCGACGGAGATGGGGCGTCCGATTGGCTTCGACCTGGTCAAGGGAGACTGGCTGCCGCCGCACGGTTGGGGAACGACGGAAGACCTGCAGGTCGTCGCCGTCACGAACCGTTCTCCGAAGACGCGCCCCTTCTCCTTCGCAGACAAGAAGGTGACCGGCAACGGTTTCCACTCCGACAATCTCTCCTGCGAGTTCTGCTTCGTCCGCGAGGGCGACGGTCTCGCGGAAAACGACTCGGATTTCGAACCCTGTACGAACGCGGCCTTCATCGTGAGCGGGACGGACTACAGCCGGCGCCTCTTCCGGTCCCGCGACTATCTCGGGAGGATCGATGAGATTAGCGTCAATAAGGTGCAGGAGACCTATTACGAGCAGTCGGAAGACGCTTCAGTCCGTCGCACGCCGGGCCCCGAGCGTCTCGTCCTCACGTTGGGGGGCTATGTCAATCCCGAACCCGGACTGAGGACGCTCGAGCCGGCCTCGGCGGTCGGCACGCTCCGTCCGCCCGTGTTCCATGCCGTCCCCGAAGGTGACGGCAAGCTGGCGTTCGGCGTCTCGCCGGACGGTCGGGCCGCGGTTCTGTTCGGACGGGCCGACAAGGGCGCGAAGGTCCCTGAGATCTTCGAGCGGAGCGTCTACACCACCGATCCCGCGTCCGACCTGCCGCATCTCGAGACGCTGTTCGTCGACGCCCACGGTCAATTTGCCGGGAGAGTGGTCGCCGGATGTCCGGAACTGCGGACGCTTGTCTTGCGCAAATGGGCGTTTCATAGGCTCGAGGAGAAGGCCTTTGCCGACAATCCCAAACTCGACACCGTCTTCTTCGGCGACAGTTGCCTGGGTTGCGAGTGCGCGGGCAACGCGTTCGAAGGCTGTTCGACTAACCTCACGGCGGCCTTCTGTGACCGCACTAGCTATGGCGGACGGCCCTGGGAGACGCTGGCCGTCACGAATCTCTTCACGAAGATGGTCAAGGTCTTCGGACCCGATTCCAGTCACGAAGGATTTCAGGTTGCGCCGCGGCTCGACTTCGTGAAGGGGACCGTCGACATCCCGGTTGTCCGACTACGGGAGGACGCCCTCGAGCTGGAGTATTCGGACGGACGTCTTCTGCGCTTGGGCAAGGACGGCAATACGGAAAGGCTTTTCAAATGATCGCCTCGCTGCTGATCGCCGCGGCGGCGGTTCTTCCGCCGGAGGGCCCGCTCGTCTGGAAGGGCGCGCCCGTCGAGCTGGTGGAACGCGTCAAGTACTACAGGATTGTCCCGATGAAGGAGCCGGCGCTTGTCCCCTCCGAGCGCGTCAGATACAGGGGACGGAATCTTGACCTGCTCGTGAAGCAGTTCGCCAAGACCCAGACGGCGGACGACGCCTTCGCCGTCTTCGACCGCCTCGCGACCGATCTGGGCACGAATGCGTATGCGACCGTGTCTTCGTCCTGTGACTATCTCGTGCGGTTCGCCGCCGCCAAGGGACATGAGAAGGCGCGCGAGTTCTTTGACGACGAAGGCCGTCCCCTGACGGGACTCGCCTTCGAGTACGTGCTGGCGAAGTACCGCCAGTATTATTCGGGACGGGACGAGCTGCCGCGGCCGGAATGGGAGCGGGGTTTCGGCGATTCGCCTGCAACGGCGATCCGTCCGTACGCCTGCGACGGGGAGCTCCAGGCGCTGCTGGGCCGCTATGCGATGACGGCGAAGTGGTACGAGGACCGGCTGCCGTTCCTCGAGTTCACGCCGAAGGACTGTCCCGCGGACGAGGTCCCGCTCGTCGTCTACATCCCCGGCAGCGGCGAGCAGGGCGAGGACATCGCCGTCCAGTTCAAGCAGCGCGCCTGCCTTGAGAAGGTCGTCTCGGCGGAGTTCCAGAAGCGGCATCCGTGCCGGTTCATGGTCATCTGCCTTCCCGCCGAGGCCAACTGCAACATCGGCGACGGGTATCCGAACATGCGGGACAAGCGAAGCGACCTCTACTACGACATGATCCTCGCTTCTGCGAAGCATGCGGACGGACCGAAGGTCGATCCGCGCCGCATCTACCTGACCGGCCTCGGCAGCGGTGCGTCGATCGCGTGCGGTCTGGCGCTTGACCATCCGGGCCGGTTCGCCGCCGTCGCGCCGGTGTGGGGTCATCCCCGGACGACACTCGTCCATCCCCGTGCGCCGGGGAACTGGCGGTTCTACAACACCTTCGATCCGGAGCATCCGAAGCCTTCGGACGACTTGAAGCTGATGCAGTTCTATGCGCAGCGGTTCAAGGGGTTCACGGAGAACGTGCGGTCCGCCGGCGGCGACTGCGCGTTCCTGTGCGTGCCCGAGGTGGAGACCGGCTGGTGGTGGGACGCCGTCTGGTCCGGCGACGAGGTCTACGACTGGATGTTCGGAAAGACGGCATCCGTCGCGCCACACGTAGGGGAGGCGTCCCCGCCTCCCCAGGAATAAGGACGGTTGCGATTTCCGATCTGGGGCGGCGGGGACGCCGCCCCTACGTTTGGCGGGGACGCCGCCCCTATGTGTTCACTCCAGTCCTCTGGACGAAACCTTAACTCTTTCGGTTTGCCTCGCGCGGCTCGCAATGGTATAATCATTGTGGATGATTTACCAGAGTTTAAGAACACTCCCAAAAAAGGATAAGATACTCATGCAGATGAACAGAAGGTCGTTTCTCGCTTCGGCGGTTGCCGCCGGCTCGTTCCCGCTTCTTTTCAACGGTTGTGTCGGCACCACGTTTGCGGCGAACCGCAAGATCAACATCGGCGTGATCGGCTACGGCCGCATCGCGCACACGATGGACGTGCCGGGCGTGCAGCAGTTCACGGAGCGTTGTGTCGTCACGGCGGTCGCCGACTACGATACGACGCGTGCGGAGTACGGCAAGAAGGTGATCGAGGAGCGTTACGCGAAGCAGGGCATCGTCCAGGTCGTGAAGACCTATCAGCACTACGAGGAGATGCTCGCCGATCCGTCGATCGACGCGGTGCTCCTCTGCATCCCGGACCATCAGCACGCAATCGTCGCGACGAAGTGCCTGCTCGCGGGCAAGCACATCTACCTGCAGAAGCCGTTCGCGCAGACGATCCAGGAAGGCCGTGTGGTCGCGAACATCGCGATGCAGAAGGGCCTCGTCGTCCAGGTCGGCGCGTGGCAGCGTTCGCGTCCGCAGTTCCGCAAGGTCGTCCAGCTCGTCCGCAACGGACGCCTTGGCAAGATCGCCCGTGTCGAGGTCGGCATCGGCTGCGACAAGTCGGGCGGCAACCGCACGCCCGAGGCCGTTCCCGCGACGTTTGACTACGACGCCTGGTGCGGTCCGACGGACCCGACCGTCCCGTACAACTGGACGCGCTGCCATGACCGCGACCTTGCTAAGATCGGCAACCGTCCGGGCTGGATTCAGCTCGCGCCGTACGGCTGGGGCATGATCACGAACTGGGGTGCGCACCACCTCGACATCACCGCGTGGGGCCTCAACCGCGATCCGTCGTCGGTCTACGGCACGTGCGAGTGGATGGACCTTTCGGGCAACCGGCTCTGGAACGTCCACACGACCTACGACCTCCACTACGACTGCGGCGGCACGGACGTGCACGTCAACAACAAGTTCCAGATGGGCGTGAAGTTCATCGGCGAGAACGGCGACTGGCTGTGGTGCACGCGCGGCGCGATGAAGGTGACGCCGAGCGACCCCGAGCCGAAGGTGGCGCCGGGCCAGCTCGGGCCGATCGCGGCGTCGAAGGACTCGCTGCTTGCGGATCTCAAGCCGGGCGAAATCGTCGACGACGCGCTGGCGCACGGCGGCGAGCGGTTCCTCAAGACCGACGACCACTTCCTCAACTGGCTGGAGGCGGTCGCGCGGGAAGATCCGCAGTACACGGTCTGCGACGCGGAGGGCGCCCACAAGTCGACGGCGTTCTGCTCGCTCGGCCGCATGTGCATGGAACTCGGGCGCGGCAGGAAGGACGGCGCGGCGCTGCCCTGGGATCCGGCCAGGGAAGTGACCGCGAACGCCGAGGCGGACCGGATGCTCGTCCCGTTCGCGCGCGGCAAGTACGACCTGCGCCGTGCGCTCGCCGGCACGAAGTACGATTACGAAAAGATGCTCAGGCCGCTCTCGTGACCGGCTTCTCCGCCTGCTTGTCAACAACCAACCCATCAACGCAATATGAAGAAACTGCTCGTTGTCAGCTGTGCCCTCTCGGGCCTTGTGAT
>CAMEZU010000159.1 GCA_945947925.1 uncultured Verrucomicrobiota bacterium | reverse complement strand
TCGTCCGCCACGGATTCGCAAATCAGTACGAAGCTCAAACGGGGACTGTCCCCGTGCACTTTAAAGCTTGGCGTACCTGTGGCAATCAAGTTGCTGACCCTCCCCCGCACGATCCTCAGGAGGCAATGTCTTTATGGCCGCTGTGCCAATCTTGTTTGCTCCCTTCCGGTCAGAATCTTCCTTGGTCTTCTCTTGATTAGCCACTGGGACAAGCAGGCTCGTCTCGCTTCCATTTGTTTTGCAATTCTTCTCGCCAAATCTATGCTCATCATTTCTTGTACCATGCTGGGATGAGGCCAAAGACGGCGCAAAATTTTTCCGCCATGCATTACGCGAGATGTCATAAAAAATTTTCTTGTACGTAAATCAGTTCGCTACCACTTTCCTTCTTCTTTGCCGAATAATCGCACATTCCTCTAAAATACTAGAGGTTCGCATGCCTTTCTTCCATATCCTGTTTCTTCTCCTGCGGTCGCTTGAACAGTTCCTCTAGGCGGGATACGATCCTGGCTCTTCTGGCGATCGTGTAGAGGAATATCGATCGCGTCCATCGATCGGGGATCTTCTTGATCATCCGCTCGGCCAGGGCCTCGTCCTGACAGTCCAGGGCGACGACGGCGAAGAGGGCCGTGTGCCAGGTCCTGAGCCAGTCGGGCGCATTCTTGAAACAGTCTCCGGCGACGTAGCGGTCGATGAGGCGCAGGACATTGGTCCGCACGGATTCCTCCTCGAAGGCCCAGGCGCGCGAATCGGCATCGTACGGCCCGTATTCGCCCTCCAGCGCCGCATAGACCAGCCACCGCTGGGTGACGTAGACGGCCGGCAGCCACGAGTCGTAGCGTCCGCTCGCCAGGGCCTGGTCGAGTGCCTGAAGGACGAGCTCCCGCGATCCGCCCCACCGCGTCGTCAGGGCCTTGATGTAATGCGTCCAAATCCACGGATCGTCACAGCACGCGGACTGCGCCCGCGTAAACCAACGGCAGACGGATCGTACGTCCCCTTGCTCGACGGCCATCATCATCAGGGCGGCATAGTAGCTCTCGCCCTGGGACATGCGGTCCGCTTCGGCATACCACTTCCGTGCGGCCGCCTCTCCGCGCCGACAGGCCTCGGCGTCCTCGTCCGTCATCATATCCCAGAGCCTGCCCCGACGGATGCGATCCGCCTCGTAGCGCTCGACATCGCCATGCCACATGTACATCAGCCAGACATCCGCCAGACTCGTCAGATGCGGATCGGACAGGACCGCCTCGTAGATCTCCCGCCATTCGCTCGTCTTGGTCAGACGCATCTTGAGGTACATCCACTCTGGTGTGATGTCCGTCCGACCGTCCGGCTCCGCCCGCCGCATCTCCTCGTAGCAGGCGATGAGGAACTCCTTCATGACGTCCGTCATCCGCTTTAGGTCGGCGGCGTTGTCGCGGTACGGCGTGAGGCACATCCTGGCCCGGAAGGACTCGCCGGCCAGGACGAAGATCTGGTACACGTCGGCACTCGCCCGGCAGTCCCCGTCCCCCGCCAGCCACCCGTCGACGAATCGGTCGATGAAATCGCACTGCTCCTGATCGAGCAGTCCGTAATGACGGACATGCGCCCGACCGGCCTGCACGTTGGACAGCAGCGCATTCCTCAGGGTCGGATCCTCCAGACACCTTCCGCCGGCCAGGAGCCTTCGGTCCGCCGCGTCGAAATGCTCCCGATAATACTCGGACAGGGTCGGCGCACCGATCGCGAGCGGCGGCAGGCGGATGCCACTTTCCGCCGGTTCCTCGGGCTCGGCCGCGTCCGTTCCCCCGTCCGTCTCCTCCGGTTCCACCGCAGGTCCTTCCGCAGAAGCCGACGCGACGACCTCCTCCTCAGGGGCCGGCGCCGGCGCGGGATTCGTCCGGCACAGCAGGAGCAGTGCGGCGACCGCCGCCAGTCCTCCGAGGCAAACCGCTCCGAGAAGGACGCCGCGCCGGCGCGGACGCGATGCGTCCGGCCAGGCCACGGCCAGGGCGCGGAAGCCGCCTTCGTCCAGCCGGGCCTCCGGACGCTCGGCGCAAAGCCGATCGATCAGGGACTGCCAGGGGAGCGCGTAGTCGGCGAGGACATCGAGGCACTTCCGACGGTTCGCGCGCTCGAACCAGAAGCCGGTCAGGAAGCGGAACATCGTCACACCGAGCGACCACGCGTCCGTCGCCGGACTTGCCTTCTCGGGCGTGGTTCCCAGCTGCTCGGGCGCAAGGTAGTAGGCCGAACCGAGGCACCGGACGGTCTGGTCGTCCTGCGGCATCGTGACCGTAATGTCGAGTCTGCGGCGCAGGTCGTCGTCGAAGATGCGCGAGATGCCGAAGTCGGAGAGGACCGCGTGTCCGTCCGGACCGATCAGGACGTTCTCGAGCTTCACATCGCGATGCACGATCCCGGCCGCGTGGACGTAGTCGAGCCCTTCACACAGATCGCGGAACAGCGCGGCGGCCCGGGACTCCTCCACTCCGGCAATCCGTTCGTCCTCCAGCGTGCGGGGCCGTCCGTCCGGCGAAAGGACGAGGTCCATCACGAAGTAAGGGCGTCCCGACACCGCATCCACGTCGAACTCGTGGACGCGCACCACGCGCGCATGATCGAGCGCGGCGAGCATCTTCCCCTCCGACAGGAACCGCTTGCGATGCAACGCGGCATGCTCGCCGCCGACGGCGAAGACCTTCAGCGCGCGCCGCACCTTCAGCTCGAGATGCTCGGCCTCGTACACGACTCCCATGCCGCCGCTGCCGAGAACACGGATAACACGATAGGATCCGACAACCCGGTTCAATTCGAAGATCTCTTCCATGACCTTACTCCCCGTACATCGCTTCCACGGCCGCCACACGGCGGTTGACGCGCAGCTTGATCTGACTGACCTCATTGCGGGACATCCCGAATGCTGCGGCGACATCGCGGACCGGTCGCTCCTCGAGCACATGCGCACGATAGACGGCCTTCGTCCGTTCGTCCAGCGGCGTCTCGCGAAGGACGTGATCAACGGCGGCCCGATGGCGCGCCAGACGCCACGCGATGTCCAGTCCGACGCCCGCCAACGGTTCCACGGACACCGACTCCACATCCAGGGGCAGGGCGTTCCTCAGGGCGCGAGCCGCTTCGCGCCTGTAGACATCAACCAGCTCATGCCGCAGCAGGGTCTTGAGATAGGAGCGGAAGGTCGCGCCTTCCTGACGGCGGTAGCGGCCGGACCTGAACGCCTTGACGACCTTCACCAGCGTCTGCTGAGCGATGTCCTCGGACGCGGATCCGCCCCCGTGCAGTTCGGCAAAGGCGATCATCGGGCGGTAATAGAGGTCGAAGAAGCGGGCCCATTCCGCCTCCTGCGCGGAATCCGTGTCCCGCGCCAGCTTTCGGAGCAGCGTCAGCTGCGTCTGTACGAATGTCGTTTGCATGGTTTCATTCCAACAAACGCAGACGCATGACGAAGATGACACAGAATTTTAGAAGGCGACTCTACGCGCTAACGCATGTCGAGTCGCCTTCTTATTGGGGGAGGCGGGGACGCCTCCCCTACGGGCCGGGGTCAGTCGGCGAGGGTGACCGCCGGGGCGATCTTCTCGAAGTCGGTGACCGAGGCCATGTAGCCGCTCTTCGCCTTCGCGAGCTCGGCGTAGGCGGTCGGGAACTTCGTCGCGAGCCAGTACGCGAGGACCGGCTTCTTCTCCTCGAACTTCGCGGCCATGCGGATGAAGAGCGCGGCGTTGATCGCGGTGATCGCGCCGTCCACGAGCTGGCGCGCGTGGAGGTCGTGGTAGACCTTGCCTTCCGGGTGGGCCTTGACGTACTCGACGGCGGAGTCGAGCTCGGCGACGAGCTTGGCGATGTCGGCCTTCTCGGACTCGAACGCGGAGGTGTCGATGCCCGTGTAGATGTCGGCGATGACATCCTTGTAAAGACCCGCCATCACGCCGGCAATCGCGGCGACGACCTGGAGCTGCGAGGTGCCCTCGTAGATGGAGGTGATGCGCGCGTCGCGCATGTAGCGCTCGACCGGGTAGTCCTTCATGTAGCCGGAGCCGCCGAGGACCGCGATCGCGCCGTTGGAGACGCGCATGGACATCTCGGAGGCGTAGTACTTGGACATCGGGGTGAGCATCTTGTTGAAGGCCGTGTAGAGCTTCAGGCGCTTGCGGACGTCCATCGCCTCGGGCGTGCCCTTGAGGGACTCGAACTTCTTGGTGAGGCCGTTCTCGAGGTCGACGGACTTCGAACCGTAGTAGGCGAGGAGACGCGCGGCCTGGAGGTCGACGGACATGTCGCTCATGAGCTCGCGGAGCGCCGGGAAGGTGTCGATCGTGACGCCGAACTGCTTGCGGGCCGCGGCGTAGTCGCGGGCGGCGCGGTAGCTGGCCTCGCCGATGCCCGTAGCCTGCGCGGAGATGCCGACGCGGGCGCCGTTCATGAGGGCCATGACATACGTGATGAGGCCGCGCTTGCGCTGGCCGATCAGCTTCGCCGGGGAGTTGTTGAAGACCATCTCGCAGGTCGGGGAACCGTTGATGCCGAGCTTGTGCTCGAGGCGGCGGATCTTGACCGTCGGGCCCTTCTCGACGAGAAGGCAGGAAAGGCCGGCGCCGTTCGTCGTGCCGGGCTCGGTGCGGGCGAGGACGAGGAGGACGTCGCCGCAGCCGTTCGTGATGAAGCGCTTGACGCCGTTCACGAACCAGTTGCCGTTCTCGTCCTGGTAGGCCATCGTCTTGACGCTCTGGAGGTCGGAGCCGGCATCCGGCTCGGTGAGGACCATCGC
>CAMEZU010000158.1 GCA_945947925.1 uncultured Verrucomicrobiota bacterium | reverse complement strand
GGGTAAGATAGCAAACAGCGCCTGAAAACGGGACGCTGACGCAAGTCAGCTCACGGTTTCAGGCGCACGTCTTTTCGGATTCAGACCAAAAGGTGAAAATCGCACGCGGGCTTGGGCGGAAACGCGATCTTCGGAAACCTCCGGGGACAGTCCCCGTTGGACTACTCCGTCACTCCGAGCGCCCCAGCGCGCGGGCCTTCCTGCCACTCCGAACGGCCTCTCTCACCGCGCAGATTGCCACGGCATAGGGGAGATACCAAGCCGCCTTGCCGACGACGCCGAAGAGCGCGGCTCCGGCGGAGGAGGCGACGAGGACGGCCAGTGCGATTGCGGCGAGGCCCATCAGCGCAGCGACGATGTAGTTCTTGTTCATGGTTTGTTCTCCTTTCTTGATGTCCCTTTCGGGTATTGATCCGAATGGCGGAGAACCTTTTCAGACACAAAAGGACTTTCCGCCGCTCGGATCAAGATCCAAACGGCGTGAAAAGAATAAAAGTCCCTTTGCGTACAAGCTTGGCGGCGTATGAACGGGTTCACCCGAACAGTGACTCCTGTGCGTGCGCAAAGCTCGGCCCGAAGGCCTGGCGCTTCTCAGCGTTTCACGTGAAGAAGTATACAACAAATTGCCGTGAACCGTCAAGCCCTCGATCGGCCCAGCGTGTTCCGTTCCGTCTCGAGGACGGACCAGAAGGCTTCAAGGCGGGGGATGGATTTGACGCCTCGGGACGACTCGAGCGAACCCGAGACGTCGATGACGTCGGCCCCGGACGCGAGGGCGTCGCGAAGGTTGTCGGCGGATATGCCGCCGGCGAGAATCGCCGTCCAGACGCCCTTCCGCAGCGCGGTCTCGCCGTCGCCGTGGGAACTATCGAAGAGAAGCGCATCCGCCTTCTCGGAGCCGCCCGCCAGCGTCCAAACCTCAAAGCCCGCCGCCTTCAGCCGCGCGACGTCCTCGTCCGATGCGCGCCGATGCAGCTGGACGACTCGGAAACCGACCTCGGCGGCCGTCGTGACGATCTCGTCCGCCGACGCCGTCGTGAAAACGCCGACCGTCCGAGCCGTGCCGCAAAGTCCCGCGACGATTGCCTTTGCCTCGGCGACGGAAACGCAACGCGGACTTCCCTTGGCGAAAATCAGTCCCAGGAAGTCCGCGCCGAGCTCTTCGGCGCGACGGGCGAAAGCCGCCTCGTTCACGCCGCAGACCTTGACCTTCGGAAACGGCATCAAACCATTTCCTCGAGTTCGGACAGGAAGCGCGAGTAGTCCGTGCGGCCTTCCTTGATGAACTTGATGGCACTCGACGGATGGCTGTTGAGGATGCCCGTCAGCAAGTACGGAACGTCGTAGCCCCACACCGCGCCCTCGGCCTTCATCTTGAGCATATGCTTCTGGACGATGTCGAGGATCGGACGCTCGGCGTACTTGGGGTTCTTGAGGAAGCTCAGCAGCATTTCGCTGAAGCAGTTTCCCGCGCCGCGGCCCATCCCGTTCACCGTCGCATCGAGATAGTTCACGCCCCAGCGGCACGCTTCGATCGTGTTCGCGAAAGCAAGCTGCTGGTTGTTGTGTCCGTGGAAGCCCGCCTGCTTGCCGTCCATCGTCTCGACGTACTTCTTCGCCATCTCCGCAATGTTCTCCGGATAGAAGTTGCCGAAGGAGTCGACGAGGTAAAGAACGTCGACCGGCGACGCGGACACCATGCGGAGCGCCGAGTCAAGGTCGTTGCCGGACACCTTCGAAACCGCCATGATGTTGCACGTCACCTCGTAGCCCTTGGACTTCGCATCCTCGATCATGTCGATCGCCAGGGGAATCTGATGGACGTAGCACGCGACGCGGATCATATCCACGACCGAGTCCTTCTTCGGCAGGATGTCCGTCTTGTAGTCGCAACGCCCCGCGTCCGCCATGATGGCAATCTTGAGACCCGTCTTGTTGTCGCCGACAATGGCGCGGAGATCCTCCTCTTCCGTGAACTTCCATTTGCCGAACTCCGACGGATTGAACATCGCCTTGGACGCACGGTAGCCGAACTCCATATAGTCAACGCCGGCCGCCACGTTGGCCTTGTAGAGATCGCGGACAAACTCGTCCGTGAACCCGAAGTTGTTGACTAGTCCGCCATCCCGCATGGTGCAGTCCACCACCTTGATGTCCGGACAGTAGTTCATCATCGTCCTGTTCGTCGCCATTTCGTCTTTCCCCTTCTGCTGCATCTCGTCAGCAACAACCGTAGAAACCGTTACGTCCGTAGAAACCGTTACGTCCTTCGCCGAAAAATCAACGCATCCTTCCGTCGCCGCGGCACGCGTCCGCCCGTCGATCGGCTTCACCGCATCGACTGGAATCAACCAGCTCCGCCCGTCCTGAACGGCGCCGGCTATCCTTCCGCATGCGCAAAAGTCGCGGACACGACGGGTCGAAACGCCCCATCCTTCCGCAACTTCAGCAACAGTCTTGTATCCTTCCGCATTCACAACGGAAGGAATGATAGCAAAAACTGCGGAAGGATGTCAAGACGACAAATAACCTTCCGCAGTTTTCCGAGTCCGCCCTTAGCGGCGGGTGACGACGATTTTCGTAGCGTGGCCGTTGAGGTCCGCCGCATCAGCTTCCGCCGCAGCGAACGTCACCGAATCGGCGAGCGTCTCGTTCTTCACGTAGTCCATAAAGGACTCGAGGGACGCCTTCATCTCGTCATCGGTCTCAACCGTCAGCGTAATGCGCTGGGTCACCTCGAAGGCGGCTTCCTTGCGCATGGACTGGACCGTCGAGACGAATTCGCGGGCGTTGCCTTCGGCGACGAGCGCCGGGGTCAGGGCGGTCTCAAGACCGACGACAACGGCTCCCGTGTTAGCCACGACAAGGCCAGCCTTCGGCGACCGCGTCACAAGAACGTCCTCGACAGCGACCTGAACGCCCTCGATCTCGCATGCTGCCATTCGGTGATTCGCCAATTCGGTAATGCGGTTGTTTTCATTGGCCGCAATGGCGGCCGCTACGGCCTTCATCTTCGGACCGCACTTCTTGCCGAGCGTCTTGAAGTTCGCCTTGAAGCTGACTTCGCAGAGCTCCGTCTCGTCGGCAATCAGCTCGACCTTCTTGACGTTGAGCTCGTCCTCGATCAGCTCCTCGAGACCCTTCACGTCACCACCGGCGAGCTTGAGGGACGCGAGCGGCTGGCGGACCTTGAGGTCGTTGTCCGCACGGAGACGGCGGCCGAGCTCGACCGCGGTCTGGACGTCAGCCATACGGCGCTCGAGGTCGAGGTCGCGGGCGGCGGCGTTGGCGGTCGGGAAGTCGCAGAGGTGCACCGACTCGGGATCGTTCGCGCCCTTCAGGTTACGGTAGATCTCCTCGGCGATGAACGGCGTGAACGGCGCGGCGACCTTCGAGAGCTGGACGAGGACGTAGCGGAGCGTCCGGTAGGCGGACAGCTTGTCCTCGGCGTCCGTCGACTTCCAGAAGCGACGGCGGCTGCGGCGGATGTACCAGTTGGTGAGGTCCTCGACGAACTTCACGAACGGACGGACCGACTTCTGCAGGTCGTAGACGTCCATCGCGGCCGTAACGTCGTTGATGAGCGTCTCCATCGAGGAGACGATCCAACGGTCGAGCACGTTCCTGGAGTCGGGCACCACGACCTCGGCGTCGTTGAAGCCGTCGACGTTCGCGTAGGTGACGAAGAAGGAGTACGCGTTCCACCACGGGATGAGGAGGTCGCGCATCAGCTGCTTGACGCCGTTTTCGGAGAACTTGAGGGACTCGGCCTTAACGACCGGCGAGTAGATCATATAGAGACGGATCGCGTCCGCACCGTACGTATCCAGCATCAGGTTGGGATCCGGATAGTTCTTCAGGCGCTTGGACATCTTCTTGCCGTCCTCGGCGAGGACGAGTCCGTTGACGATCACGTTCTTGTACGGACTCTGGTCGAAGAGGCAGGTGCCGAGCACCATGAGCGTGTAGAACCAGCCGCGCGTCTGGTCCAGGCCCTCGGCGATGAAGTCGGCGGGGAAGTAGTCCTTGAAGTCGCCCTCGCCCATGAAATGCTGCTGCGCGTACGGCATCGAGCCGGACTCGAACCAGCAGTCGAGGACTTCGGGCGTGCGGTGATAGGTCTTGCCGTCCTTCCGGATCACGACCTTGTCGACGAAGTGCTTGTGGAGGTCGGTCACCTTCTCGCCCGAAAGCTCCTCGAGCTCCTTGATGGACCCGACGCAGATCATGTCGTCCGGATCGGCGTCATTGATCCAGACCGGGATGCAGCTGCCCCAGAAGCGGTTGCGCGAGATGTTCCAGTCGCGCGCCTCCTCGAGCCAGTTGCCGAAGCGCTTCTCGCCGACGTAGTCTGGCGTCCAGTGGACGCCCGCGTTGTTCTTCGCGAGGCGCTCGTGGAGATCCTCGACCTTCACGTACCACGCGTCGATCGCACGGTAGATGAGCGGGGTGTCGGTACGGTCGCAGTAGGGATAGCTGTGGACGATCGTCGCCTGATGGACGAGCTTGCCCATGCCCTTGAGCTGCTTGATGATGTCCTTGTCGCAGTCCTTGCAGAAGCGCCCCTTGTACTCGGGAATCGCATCCGTGAACGCACAGGCGTCGTCGAGCGGATCGACGAACGCCGTCAGGCCCGCCTCCTTGCAGACGCGGAAGTCGTCCTCACCGTACGCCGGGGCGATGTGGACGATGCCCACGCCGTCGTCGGTCGTCACGTAGTCGTCGTTCAGGACCTGGAACGCGCCCTCGGCCTTCTTGTCCGCGAAGTACGGGAAGATCGGCTCGTACGTCGTGCCTTTC
>CAMEZU010000157.1 GCA_945947925.1 uncultured Verrucomicrobiota bacterium | reverse complement strand
TTTTTCGTGTTTTTTCGCCTTCACCCACAAGACGAGCAGATATTTTACCGAAATCCAGGCCAAAAAGAAACCGCCAAAATGAACAAAAAAAATGATAGAAAGGAACGATAACATTCCTCAGCACGCGATGCTCACCATCGCGTCTACGGGCGAGGGCGAACCGCACGGCGAGAACGAGCCTACCAGGAACGCTCCCTCAATCCAAACACCCAGACATCACCTGGACTCGCGGGGGACCGGCCCTGGTCGAGTCTCACAGGCGACGGGAGGTCACTTCGATGACGTTGACCTGGTTGCGGAGCTGGAGGATGACCTGCTCGATCACCTTGTCCGTCGCGAGGACGTCGATGCGCATGCGCGAGACCGTACCGTCTTCGGTCGGTCCGACGTTCAGGGTCTGGATGTTGTAGCCGCGGCCCGAGATGAGGCCGACGATGCGCGCGAGGACGCCCGGCTTGTTCTCCACATAGCAGTTGAGACGATGGATATGCTCGTTCATCTTGACGCTCCTCCTCAGCCGAACACCATTTCCGAGACGGACTTGCCGCCGGGAATCATCGGATACACGTTCGCGCGCGGCTCGACGATGACTTCGACGACGGACGTCCTGCGGGACGCGATCGCCTTCTTGATCGTCGCCTCGAGCTTCGCGGGGTCGATGACGCGGTAGGCCTTCGCCCCGTGCGCCTCGGCAAGCTTGTTGAAGTCGGGCAGATACCCGTAGTCGAGATCGTCCTCGAGGCGCTCGTTCTTGCAACGGCCCTTCGGGGACAGGATCGAACCCGCATAGCGCTTCGAGTAGAAGAGCTCCTGCCACTGGCGGACCATGCCCAGACACTCGTTGTTGATGACGACGAAGACGACCGGCAGCTTGTGCTCGACCGCCACCACGACTTCCTCGAAAGTCATCTGCGCGCCGCCGTCGCCGCACACCGCGACGATCGTGGCGTCCGGCCGCGCGAAGGCCGCGCCGATCGCCGCCGGGATGCCGAAGCCCATCGTGCCCATGCCGCCCGAGCTCAGGAAGTGGCGCGGACGGTTGTGGCGGAAGTACTGCGCCGCCCACATCTGGTGCTGGCCGACGTCCGTCACCAGGATCGCCTCGCCCTTCGTCGCCTTGTCGATCGCCTCGATGACGGACTGGGGCATGATGACTTCCTTGTGCAGCGGCTTGTACGCCATCGGCTTCAGGCGCTTCCACTCCGCGATGTGGGCGAGCCACTCCGCGTGGTCCGCCTGCTTGATGCGCGAAAGGACCGTCGTGAGGACGTCCTTCACGTCCGCCACGATGCCGAGGTCGGCGTGCACGTTCTTGTTGATGGACGCCGGATCGCAGTCCACGTGGACCAGCTTCGCCTTCTTCGCATACTCGGAGAGCTTCGCCGTGACGCGGTCGGAGAAGCGCACGCCAAGCGCCACGATGAGGTCCGCCTCGTGGATGGACCAGTTCGCCGCCGCGCTGCCGTGCATGCCGCTCAGGCCGAGGGCGAGCGCGTCGTGCTCGTCGAAGGACCCGAGGCCCATGAGCGTCGTCGTCACCGGCATCTGCGCGCGGTGCGCGAGCGCCGCAAGGTCCTTCGCCGCGCCGGACGCGATCACGCCGCCGCCCGCGTAGAGGATCGGACGCTTCGCCTCGTTGATGAGCTTTGCAAGCTTGTTGAGCTGGGCCGTCGTCGCCGTGGACTCCGGATGGTAGGCGCGGAGCGAAACGCGCTCGGGATACTGCGCCGCCGTCAGCGCCTGCTGGCAGTTCTTCGGGATGTCGATGACGACGGGACCGGGCTTGCCGTGCGTCGCGATGTAGAAGGCCTCCGCGACGACCTCGGGGATCTCATCCGCCGACTGCACGAGGAAGCAGTGCTTGGACACACCGCGCGCAATGCCCGTCGTGTCGGCTTCCTGGAACGCATCCGTGCCGATGAGGGACAGGCCGACCTGACCGGTGATGACGACCATCGGAATGCCGTCCACATTCGCCGTCGCAAGGCCCGTGATCGTGTTCGTCGCACCGGGACCGGAGGTCACCAGGCACACGCCCGGCTTGCCCGTCGCGCGCGCATAGCCGTCGGCCATATGCGTCGAACCCTGCTCGTGACGGCCGAGAACGAACTGGAACTTCGCCTCCGGGAGGCAGTTGAAGATATCCAGTACCGTGCCGCCCGGATAGCCGAAAAGCACCTCCGTGCCCGCCTTCTCCAGCGACTCCACCAGCGCCTGAGCGCCCGTTCTCATCTCAGTCTTCTTCATAAGCAAATAATTATAGCAAAAACGGCGGGAAAAAGGTAGATGGCAACGCAGGAATCGAATGCGGCACCGGAGGACGGTGCCAGCCTTCGTAGCTTCTACAGCGTCACGCGGGGATCGAGGGCGGCGTAGAGGACGTCCGTCACCAGGTTGACGAACTGGTAGACGAGCGCGCCGAGAACGACGACGGCGCGGACGACCGCGAGGTCGGCGGACTGGATTGCGTTGAGCGAGACCGAGCCGAGGCCCGGAATGCCGAAGAAACTCTCGAGGAGGAGTGAACCGGTGAAGAGGTAGGGAATCGACAGCGACACGTAGGTGACGATCGGGATGAGGGCGTTCCGAAGGACGTGCCGCGTCATGATGGCCACGCCCCCGAGTCCCTTCGCGCGGGCCGTGAGGACGTACGGCTTGTAGACTTCGTCCAGGACCGCCGTGCGGAAGTAGCGGACGTCCATGCCGAGGGAGCTGAGGACGCCGATCATCACGGGAAGGACGAGGCTGTACGGACCCTCGTAGCCCCAGACAGGGAACCAGCCAGCCTTGTACGCCAGCAGGAACTGGCCGAGCAACACCCAGACGACGTAGTTGACGCTCATCAGGACGGCGGAGACGAACAGGATCACCTTGTCCGGAAGACGTCCGCGGTAGGCCGCCGACACCAGCGCGAGGACCAGCGCCGACACGACGCCCGAGACGAGCATCGGCACGGTGAGCGAGAGGGACGGCCCGACGCCCCGCTTCAGGACGTCCTTCACGGGCTCGTTCAGCTTCGTCGAATAGCCGAGGTCGCCGGTGGCGACGCTCTTGACGAAGTTGCAGAACTGGCTGTCGAAGCGACTTCCCGCCTTGCCGACGAGGAGCGGCTTGTCGTAGCCGTAACGACGGTCGAACGCCGCGATCGACGCGGCGTCGGCCCCCTTTCCGAGCACCGTCACCGCCGGAGAACCGCCGACGACGACGTTGAAGAGGACAAACGTCAAGAGGAGGATTCCGAACGTCGTCGGAATCACCTCAAGCAACCGTCTGCCGACATACCGCCACATTCGCCGGATCAGAGATCGATCGCCGCCCGCAGCGCCGCAGCGACGTGCGCCGGATCGCACTGGTCAAGGCGCTCGAGCGTCTTGGCCCAGCGGTAGGCGCCGGAACCGGCGGCGTCGAAGGGCCGGTGGACGAAGAGATCGTCAAAAGCCCGGCGCTGGTCGCGGTACTTCTGCTGCACCTCCGCGAGCTTGCGCTCGAAGGCGGTGACGTAGGCGTCGGCGAAGGCCTTCACGTCCGTCACGAACTTCACGCGGCGGCGGATGACGTTCGCGTACGGCGCGATCGAGTCCTCGAAGAGATGCAGGTAGTTCACGAAGCTGCCCGCATGGTCCGTCACCGTCAGGCGCGTCGGCAGGCCGTCGCTGCCGATCTGAAGGACCTCGTAGTTCTTGTCGAAGAGGTTCTCCTTCGTCTCGGTGGACCGGCGGCCGACGATCAGGTCGAGCGCGGCGGCCTCGCCCATCAGCTGGGCGAAGCGGTGCGCGAAGACGGGATTGCGGAACTTCGCGGGCGGAATCTTGTCCGAGGCCGTTCCGACCACGTAGGCGCGCACGTAGTAGGAGGCCCGCACCGTCGTCCCCTTGTACTGGTTGTTGCCGCGGTAGGGCTCGGTGAACTGGCCGGTGCCGACGCGGGTCGGCAGCGCCATGCCGAGCTGCTGGCACATAAGGCGGCGGTCCATGATGTAGTCCGAGTATTCGTTCGCCAGAAGCATGGCCGTCAGGAGGTCTTTGCCCTCGTCGAGATGCTCGGCGATGCCCCACTTCTGGAAGCGGAGGATGAACGTCTGCGCAAGCGGACGGCTCGCCTGCTTGCACTGGAAGATGTAGACGTGTCCGTGACGCGAGCCGGCGATCGGCTTGCGGGCGAGCGAATTGACGATGCGCCCGACGTTCACGTACTCGACGTCGCCGAAGAGACGCGAGAGGTTGAAGAGGATGTTCCTCACGCGCGGATCGCAGATCTCGCCGAGCTCGGGATCGCGCGTGCGGTTGAACTCGTCCCAGAGCGGATCGAAGATCAGCTCGCCGCGGTCGATGCGCGCGCCCGGCAACCACTCGATCTGGCGGAAGAACTCGGGCGAGATGCCCTGAATGAGCTCGCGCTCGTCCGTCGCCGTGTCGTTCGGGCCCGTGGTGATCGCCGTGCACATCGCATTGCGCCACTCGTAGTTCTCCACCGACTCCTCGCGGAGCTCGGCGGGGATCGACATGCGCCATTCGGAGTCGATCCGACGCACCGCGGCGCGCAGCGCCGCGTCGTCCAGCGCGTCGATGGCCAGGGCCTTGAACTTCTGCTTGATGTCGATCGGCGTCGTCGACGGGAAGAGGTCGATCTCGGGATGGCCCATGCGGTTGCGCCGCTGCAGCATCGCCTGGGCCTCCTTCAGCTGCGCGCGCAGCTTGTCGGCCGGCAGCGACGCCAGGACCTCCGCTCCGCCCACCGTCACGTAGCGCGTGCCGGTGAAGATGTTGTAGTAGTAGATCGGCTCGCCCGTAATGGCCACCTTGGAGCGCTCGATCAGTTCGACCATGTCCTCCTG
>CAMEZU010000156.1 GCA_945947925.1 uncultured Verrucomicrobiota bacterium | reverse complement strand
TTCACTGGCGTCGCCGAGCGGTACGGACGTCCTGTTGCGGACGTTGTCATCGGCAAGCTCGAGGGCGATGCGCGCGCGGACGAGGAGATCCGCCAGTGGTGCGCCGTCGCGCATGTCCTGCACGACCTGCGCCGCGCGCGGTTTGGGCTGATGGGTCACGTTCTCGAGGCGATGTACGACATGCAGGTCGATCCGACCGCCGTCTCGCGCACCTTCGGCTGTCACGTCTCGCTCTGCGAGCCGGACATGATCCTGCCGTTCTACCGCAGCCCCGATCCGGCGGAAGTCGATGCGATGAAGCAGCGCATCCTCGGCTTCTTCGACACACCCGATCCCGTGAGCGATCCGTGGACCGAGAAGCTGACAGACCACGACCTCGACGTCGCGGCGAAGGCGGCGGTGGCGCTCGAGAAGTTCATCGCGCAGCGGTCCCTCGATGGCTTCGCCTACTACTACGAGGGCGAGGAAGGGTCTGTGACGCGCGAACTCGTCACCAACTTCATTGTCGGCAACTCGCTCCTCACGTCCGCCGGCTTCCCGATGTGCGGCGAGTTCGACCTCAAGAACTGCATCGCGATGATGATCTTCGACCGCCTCGACATCGGCGGAAGCTTCGCGGAGTTCCATCCGATCGACTTCGAACGCGACAGCGTGCTCGTGGGACACGACGGACCCCATCACCTGAACATCGCCTCGCAGAAGCCGGTCCTCCGCTCGCTCAAGAAATACCACGGCAAGCCGGGCAAGGGCGCGGGCGTCGAGTTCAACATCAAGGAGGGCCCGATCACGATGATGTCCCTCGGACTCAAACGCGACGGCACGTTCAAGTTCATCGTGGCGGAAGGCGAGTCGATGAAGGGTCCGATCCCGCCGACCGGCAACACGAACACGCACGGCAAGTTCAAGCCTGACGTGCGCACGTTCCTGCGCAACTGGTCGATGGAGGGCCCGACCCATCACTTCGCGCTCGGCGTCGGCCATCACGCGGCCGAGCTCAAGAAGCTCGCGAAGGCCCTGGGCATCGAGTGCGTTGTCGTAACTGAATGATAAATGATGAGTGATAAGTGATGAATGGTGGAATTGGGGAGACCTCTATGAAACAAGCCTGTTTGCTGACCGTTGTCGGACTGGCGGCGCTGCCGGTCCTAGCGAAGGAAATCGTTGTAGACGCCTCGGGCAAGGCCAAGGGGTCCGTCCCGACGATCCAGAAGGGCATTGCCGCGGCCGCGCCGGGCGACACCGTCCTCGTGAAGGGCGGCGTCTACGCCGAACGCCTCTCGATCGACAAGGACTACGGCAGCTCGCCGCTGACGGTGAAGGCCGCGCCCGGCGAGCGCGTGATCGTGAGCGGCTTCGTGCCGATCACGGGCTGGAAGGAGCTCGGCAAGGGCGTTTTCGTCGCGACGGCCGACGAGACCGTGAAGGACCTTTTCGTCGGCTATCAGCCGCAGCAGTGCGCGCGCTGGCCCGAGGACGGGACGCGTCTGCCGATTCTGACGGCGGAGACGGCAAGCCGCACGTTCAAGACGGAGCCGGTGAAGGACAACAAGGCGCTCGCGGTTCTCGCGAAGGATCCGAAGGACGCGGTCTGCTTCTATTATTTCGCGAGGGGCAATGCGTTCGGTTCGCCGGCGATCGCGTCCTACGATGCGACGACGGGTGACATCCGCTTCGAGGAGAAGCAGTGGAACCGCTGGATCGGGCCCGAGGGGAACAAGTACTCGTTCATGAATCATCCGGCGTTCATCACGCGTCCGGGCGACTGGGCCACGGCGGACGGTAAGGTCTACTTCAAGCCGGTGAACAAGGAGGACCTCGCCAAGACGTGCTTCCGCGCGGGGAATCGTCCGCAGGTCACGATCGGACACTGGAAGAATCGCGTGCGCGGCGTCATCTTGGACGGACTGGAGATCACGGGCTCGGGTGCGGAAGGCGTGAAGATCGGCGGAGACGATGTCGTGGTCCGCAACTGCCTCATCCATCACAACAAGGCGAACGGCATTGCGGCGCGCGGCGTGAAGAACGTGACGCTTGCGAGCAACGTCGTCGTCGCCAACTTCAACGGCATCGGACTCGCGTCCGTCACCAAGGGCCTGGTCGAAGGTAACGAGGTCGCGCACAACTACATGGACGGACTCATCGTCGCCGGCAACATCTCGGGCAAGAAGACGGGGACGCCCGGCGCGAACGAGCCGACGCGGGACGTCGTGGTGCGGCGCAACTACCTGCACCATCACTTCCTGATGGGACATCCCGACAACTTCCAGATGTACCGCGACGTCTACAACACGACGATCGAGGAGAACTTCGACGTGTGGGGCGGACAGTCCCTGATGGCCGAGGAGGTCGAGGACGTCGAGTTCAACGGCAACGTGTTCATGGGCTGCGAGGCGATGATGGTCATCTGCGGACACGGCAACAGCCACCGGTGGAACTTCCGCAGGAACACGTTCTGGGGCGCGGGCTACGGCGTCTTCAGCTTCACGGGACACGACTACCTCGTCGAGGGCAACCTCTTCGTCGACAGCCCGATGCCGTATTCGGATGCGAGTGCGAAGGTGAAGTCGTCCGGCAATCACTTCAGTCCGAGCTACATCGGCAAGACGACGAAGCCCTGGCGCACGTACACCGACCTCAAGAAGGCGCAGGACGAACTCGGACAGGAGGCGGGCAGCACGGAAGGCGACGCGAAGCTCGCGAACTTCCCGTCCGCCTGGGCGATCGCCGGGGCCAACGGGTCCGCGCTCGATTCGCTCGCGTTCCGCAAGGGCGCGCCGGTTGATGCGTTCAAGCCAGGCGACCAGATCGAACTGAACGGCGACGGCAAGCTCAGGACGGTCGTCTCGAGCGCAAACGGGATCCTGACCTTCAAGCCGGCGCTTCCGCTTCCGCCGTTCCGCGGCGTGATGGTGGCGAACTGGAAGAAGGCGAAGTCGACAACGATCGACAACCGCGCGTCCGCCAAGGCCGGCGCGACGATCTCGACGGTCGCCTTCGCCAAGGGCGATCTCCTGGGCAAGGGGAAGCGCACGCTGCCCGTCCTGCCGGCGGACGTCGCTGCGGCGATGCCCGATGCGAACTGCGTGGTGTGTCCCCCGGAAGGACATTGAGGATGGACTGGAAGCTGACGCTCGCCGCTCTTCTCACGATGGCCGCTGCCGTTGTCGGTGCCACGCCGCTAAAGGTCGGGCTCTATGCAGACAAGGGGTGCCGCGGGGCCGGGGCGTGTTGGTGGGCGAGGATCCTCGACGGTTCGCCCGATGCCGAGCTGAAGCTGTTGAGCGGCGAGGCCCTGCTGGGCGTGAAGGACGGGGACTGTCTCATTCGCTATCATAACGGGCCAATCGTCCGTCAGACCGATCCCGTTCCTCCCTGCTCAAACGTTGTCGTGCTGGCGACCATGAACGGCGAACTCAGCGAAAGAGGACCCGTCACTCATCCGATGTTCGGTACGCCTGCGGCAATTGGCTGTGATTATGGACGGGGAAGGATGATTCTCTTCAACTGCCACCCAGAGATCCGCGCCGATACGCGGCCGCTCGTCAGTGCCTCCATCCGTGCCCTCACCGGTGTTGACTTCAGGTTGCCCCAGGCCGTTTCGCCGAAGGGCCGCGAGCGCGTCGGGTTCGTTGCCCGCGACCTGACGAAAGAGGTGCTGAAGGCCTTTCTTGACCTCGCCCACGATCCGAAGGTCTTCGTCGTTCCGCTGACGAAGGATGAACTGGCGGCGGGGTTAGGCGAGGTGTTCGATCGAGTGGTTGAGAAATAAGGAGAACAAGACATGATGCTGGCTTCCCTTTTTGCAGCGGCCGTGCTAGAAGGCCCTTTCCCGCTCCTGTGCACGCCGTGGACGGAAAAGGCCGAACTCGACGTGCCGGTCCTCGTCAAGGAATCCCGTTACGTCAATGACGCCGGCGTCGGCGGCATCATCTGGCCGACGGCTCCCGAGGTCAACGACTTGGACGAATCGGGTGAGTTCGAGAAGGGGTTGAAGGCGCTTGCCACGGTCTCCGTCTCCGAAGGCTTTACGGCGCGGATCACGGCCATCTGTTCCGCGGCCGACACCGCGACGGCCGTCTCGCGCGTCAAGCGTGTGGATGCCATCGCGCGAGAGACCGGGGCCAGGATGGCGATCCTGGCGCGTCCGCCGGACGATGCGAAGGACGATGCGGACATGGAGCGCCACTATCGCGAGCTGGCTCAGGCGACGACGCTGCCGATCATCATCCAGACCTACAACGGGAAGAGTCCGCAGCCGTCGGTCGAACTGCTGATTCGCTTGGCGAAGGAGTTCCCGGAGAACCTCGGCTATGTCAAGGAGGAGTCGCCTGGACTGCAGGTCAACGGCCGTATGGAGCAGCTCGTCGCCGACCCCGCCATCAAGACCGTGTTCAGCGGATGGGGCGGCAAGGGGTGGATCTACCAGGCGACCCAGATCGGGACGAAGGGCGTCATTTCGCAGCGACCCGCTTACGCGCCGCTTTTCGTCAAGATCTGGCAGCGGGCGAAAGCCGGAGCGGATGCGTCGGATCCCGCGCTTGTGGACGCCTATACGAAGTACCTCTACATGGCGAATCTCGGGGACATCTTCTCGACATGGGAGGATGATGAGATGCGAGGCCCGCACCTGTATGTGCTCGAGCGCCTCGGCATCTTCCGCAACCGCCTCTCGCGCACGGGCAAGGGAAAGGTGGAGGACTTCGAGGTCTCGGAGAAGATGAAGGCCGAGTTCGACGCCCGCATCAAGGTCGTCTTTGGATTCTAAGGGAAGGTAGTTGTGCTGATGAAGGTCAATCGTCGGAATTTCTTCAAGGGCACGCTGCTCTGGGACGGTCGTCGTGTGACGAACAACGAAAAGGCGAAC
>CAMEZU010000155.1 GCA_945947925.1 uncultured Verrucomicrobiota bacterium | reverse complement strand
CAGGACGCCTCAGCGCGATTGCCCTTGGAGTTGACCGCCGTACCGATTTTCTCGATCACCTTCGTGACGCGCTCGTCGGTCTTGAGCGCCTTGAAGCGCGTGGTGATTTCCTCCTGCGTCGCGCCGACCTGCTGCACCAGCGCATCGGTGAGCTCCTGGTTCGGGTCAAGGCGGTTGTTGTCGATTTCAGCGCGAATCGCGTCAAGCTCGAGGCAAACCTCGATCTTCGCCGCCTGCGCATCGTACACGGAGCACCAAAGCTCGGCCATCTTGTCCACGAAGTCGGGCTTGTCGCGCACGGGCGTGCCGTCCTCGGAGACCGCAGGCTTCTTCTGCTCGGACTCAGCCTCGGCGGCTTTGGTCTTGGCGGCGGCGATTTCCGCTTCCTGCTGCTTCTCGAACTCGGCCTTCTCCTTCAGGTAACGCTTGCCCAACGGCGACGCGGGATCCGCCTCGTCGTCAACCGGCGCGCGGAAGCGCTTGCGCTGGAACTGCGGGGCCGCAGGTGCGGCGGGCGTGGCAGCGGCGGCGACGGGAGCGCCGTCGGCGGGCTTCTCGCCCTCAGCGGCGGGGGCCTCCTGCGGCTCCTTGGGCTGGAGCAGCAGGCGCTCGGCCTTCAGCAGGGCCGGCGTCTTGCCCGGCTTGAGCTGGTCAATGTATTCGGCCGGATAGACGCCCTTCATCTGCTTGGCGATGCTGGCGGTAATGATCTGGCAGCGGTTGGTGGCCTCGACAATCTCGCGGTCGAGGCGGTCCTTGAACTTGTCGACCTCCTCACTGAGCAGACCGTAGTTCTGAATCGCCGCATTGTAGTTCTTGGAAAGACGTTCCTGAACGGCCTTCGCGTTGCCGCTGTCGTTCATGACCTTGAGTCCGTACAGTCCGCCGATGACGGCGCCGATGGCCAGGATCACGCCGCCGATGACGAGCGCAACCTTGACGCCAATGTTGCCGCCTTCCTCCTCGGGCTCCTCGCCGTCCTCGGTGTTGCGGAGGTTGGTTTTGAAGCGCTTGATCGTCCTCTTGCGACCGCCGGCGGAAGCCTCGCCCTCGAGGCCCTCCTCGCCGCCGAGCTCCGCAACGTCGGACGTATCCTCCGCATCCTCGGCGCCGCCGACCTTGAATTTCTTCTTCGGCTTGATCATCAGCTTCTTGCCGCCGCCCGTCGCCGTGCGGGTCGTCGCCCGCGCGGTCGGCATCGACGCGCCCATCATGGCCGCAGCCGCGACGGACTGCGTCCCCGAAAGGCCGGTGGTCATCACCTTCTTGAAGTCCTCCAGCAGCGCCTCGAAGGACGGATAGCGGTCCTGCGGATTCAGCGCCAGCATCTTCATGACGAGGAAGTCGATCTGCGGCGAGAGACCGGGACGGACCTCGCTCGGCTTCTTCGGCGCGCCTTCGAAGCGCTTGCGCACGACGGACGTCGCGTCATCGCCCTCGAACGGCGCGACGCCGGTGAGCGCGTGGTAGATCGTTCCGCCGAGGGAGTACATGTCGGCGCGGTAGTCGACGGGCTCCTTCTTCACCTTCTCGGGCGCGATGTAATAGGGCGTGCCCCAGATCTCGTTCGTATCCGTCTGCATCGCCGCGAGGCCGAAGTCGACGAGCTTGGCGTTGCCGTTCGCGTCCAAAAGGACGTTCTCCGGCTTCACGTCGCCGTGCACGAGGCCCTGGTCGGCCGCGCAGCGGAGCGCCTGGGCGACCTGCTCGCAGATCTTCATCACGCGCGGCACGTCGATGCTGGTGCCGTGGACTTTCATCAGGCCGTCCAGGGAACCGCCCGCGACGAGTTCCATGGCGATGTAGGGCATGCCGTCGGAAATGCCGTAGGAATAGACCTGGGCGATGTTCGGATGGATCAGGCGGGCGGCGGCCTGAGCCTCCTTCTTGAACTTCTCCACGAAAGCCGGGTCGCTGCCGTACTGCTTGAGCATGACCTTGACGGCGACCGGACGTTCGAGCATCTTGTCACGGCCCATGTAGACGCCGCCCATGCCGCCGGAACCGAGCTCGCGCTCGAGCAGGAAGTTTCCGTTCTCTCCGAAGACGCCAGGCGTCTTGATCAGCTGTTCTTCGCTCATTTGATGCTCCCCCATCTCGGGTTGATGATCGGCCAGAAAACCAATGCGCCGGTGCCCTTGAGGTTCCGCTCGGGAACGGGGCCCCAATACCGGCTGTCCAGACTATTGTCCGAATTGTCGCCACACGCGAAATATTCGCCTGCTCCAAGTGCAGCCGGACGCCCGCCCATGCCGCGCTCTCCGCCGTCGTTCGGCAGCGGCGTCGGCTCGCCCCGCTTGCCGGTCATCGGCTTGATCGGATCGATCGGCTTGCCGTCGATGAGAACGTCGGGCTTGCGGATCTCGATCGTCTCGCCCGGCAACGCCGTCAGTCGCTTGATGTAGTGCGTCCCCTGCTGCAGGCCCGTGATACCCGTCGTTGCAAAGACCATCACGTCGCCGCGCGCCGGCTGTCGGAAGTTCCACTTCCAGCGGTTGACAAAGATGAAGTCGCCCGTCACGTCATAGCCCTGCCAGAGTTTCTGCCCGGCCTTGACGTGGACAGGCACCGCCTGCAGGTTCTCACCGTCGTCAAGAAGCGTGTAAAGGAGATTCGTGCGCCCGTCGACGCAGAGCCGTCCGCCAGACGCCGCAGGACCGAGGTTCAGCGCGGTGTGGGTGACGACGAAAAACGGCGTTCCCTCGACCTGCGGACCGATGCTCAGGGCATCCGTCGGCAGCGTCGTCACGGACGTACGGCTGCCCGTCGCCGAGACGACGTAAAAGTCGGACCGCCCGTCACCGCGCCCTGCAAAGCCGACCGTACCGTCGCACGGCGCGACGAACTCCTTGTAGTCGCGCCCGGAGACGAGCCAGTTCAGCCACTTCAGCGGCGTCGTCTGCCAGATGCCGGGCTTCTCGCACGCCTCCGAATGGTTGCCGTACAAAGTCGGTTGCATCGACCCCGTGGGGATGTTGAACGGCTCGTAGAAGTAGGCACGAAAGGCCATCGCGACGGAAATCGCGACGACCAGCGTATCCAGCCACTCACGGCCGTAGTCCTGCCAGCCCTTGGCGGGCTTTTCGTCCGCCGTCGGCTGGTCCGGGACCTTGAATCCCTCGGTGATTTCGCTCATGCGCGGTAGTTCGGCGCTTCCTTGGTGATCGTGATATCGTGCGGACGAGCCTCGCGGAGGCCCGCGGCCGTCACGCGATAGAACTTGCCCTTCTCGTGCAGCTCGGCGATCGTCTTCGTGCCGCAGTAGCCGAGCGAAGCCCTGAGACCGCCGCAGAACTGCGTCATGATCGACTTGACGTGACCCGAGTACGGGACCATGCCCTCGATGCCCTGCGGCACGAGATCGTCCTCCGCCTCGTTGTCCTGGAAGTAGCGCGCACGCGAGCCCTTGCCGTTCTTGAGCGCCGCCATCGAGCCCATGCCGCGGTAGACGACGTACTGGCGTCCGTTCGAATAGATCTTCTCGCCCGGCGACTCCTCCGTGCCCGCGAGGACCGAGCCCAGCATCACGGAGTCCGCACCGGCCGCAAGGGCCTTCGGCACGTCGCCCGAGAGCTTGATGCCGCCGTCCGCGATGACCGCGCAGTCGCTGCCGCGCAGCGCCTTCGCCGCGTTGTAGACTGCGGTGAGCTGCGGAATGCCGACGCCGCAGACGACGCGCGTCGTGCAGATCGAGCCCGGGCCGATGCCGACCTTGACCGCGTGCGCGCCGGCCTTCGCGAGCGCCACCGCCGCCTCGCCCGTCGCGATGTTGCCCGCAATGACGTCGACCTTCGGGAAGTTCTTGACGATGTACTTCGTCATCTCGATGATGCCCTTCGAGTGACCGTGGGCCGAGTCGACGACAACCGCATCGACGCCGGCCGCCGCGAGCTTCTCCATGCGGGAGAGGTCGCCCTTGCCGCCGGAGACGGACGCCGACACGCGCAGGCGGAACTTGTCGTCGCAGTTGTACGTCGGGTTCTGGTTCTCGACGAGACGCTGCACGTCGGTGAAGCTGTAGAGGCCGACGACCTTGCCGGCCTTGTCGACGAGCGGGAGCTTGCCGACCTTCGCCGCGCGCATCAGGTCGTAGGCCTTCTTGAGCGAGGTGCCCGGCTTCGCCGTGATGGGAGCCTGCTGCATGACGTCCTTGAGCTTCTTCGCCTCCATCGGCGCGAAGCGCATGTCGGAGGTCGTGATCATGCCGACGAGACGGTCGTTCGCATCGAGCACGGGGAAGCCGTTGAACTTCAGGCCCATACGCTTCTTCTCCGCACGGAGGAAGGAGATGTCGTCGTTCTCGTGGAAGCAGATCGGGGACGCGATGAGACCGTTCAGGTAGTTCTTCACCTTCGCGACTTCCTTCGCCTGGTCATCCTCCTCGAGGTTCTTGTGGATGACGCCGATGCCGCCCGCAAGCGCCATTGCGATAGCCATCGGAGCCTCGGTCACCGTGTCCATGGCCGCCGACATGAACGGAATCTTCATCTTCGTGCGGCTCGTCAGCTTGGTCTCGAGGGAGGCATCGTCCGGCAAGAAATCGGCATACTGGGTCACCAGCGTAACATCATCGTAAGTCAGGCCTTCGAACGGGAAGGTCTTCATGAAATCATCCAAATATTTGTTCATAGTACTCCCTTAAGGACACGGTGTCCCCTTTTGCAGAGTAATTATACCAAAAATAAAGGATCGGGAAAAGTGGTTGTGTACTCGGTCAGTCAACACCGCTGCGCGATCTTGACTGACCTCGGCAGGAGCAGCCCTTACGCCGCACGAACAACAGATCGGTTCATTGGCTCCGTAGCCGAATAGCCGGCAAGAATGCGTCCTTGGCGATTAAGTTCCTCAAGGACCCGCAGGCGGTCAG
>CAMEZU010000154.1 GCA_945947925.1 uncultured Verrucomicrobiota bacterium | reverse complement strand
TCCGTCCCCACTTCTTCCCGTTCACCGAGCCGTCCGTCGAGGTCGACTTCACCTGCCACGTCTGCAAGGGCAAGGGCTGCAACGTCTGCAAGCAGTCCGGCTGGATTGAGGTCGCCGGCGCCGGCATGGTCGACCCGCGCGTGTTCGGCTTCGTCGGCTATGACGCCGAGAAGGTCTCGGGCTACGCGTTCGGCTTCGGCGTCGAGCGCATCGCGATGATCAAGTACGGCATTCCGGACATCCGCTGGCTGTACGAGAACGACGTCCGCTTCCTCGACCAGCTCGGCTGAGGGCGGTGAGCCGGCGGAAGGGAGGTCCCTGGCCATGATGACGATCTACCGGTGGGAGAATGGCGGCCTCAAGGAGGTCACCGACTTCGGCGAGTCGTGCTGGATCAACCTGGTCGAGCCGACGACGACGGAGCTCGAGCGCGTGCTGACCTTCTCGCAGGTCCCGCGCGACTTCCTCACCGACCCGCTCGATACGGACGAACGTCCGCGATTCGACTATGACGACGACGCGTCGATGCTCATCATCCACGTGCCGTGTCCCGTCGACGAGGACGATTCGGTCGTCCCCTACCGCACGGTCCCGCTCGGCATCATCCTCTTCGGCAAGTCGG
Source organism: uncultured Verrucomicrobiota bacterium (assembly GCA_945947925.1). GTDB lineage: Bacteria > Verrucomicrobiota > Kiritimatiellia > RFP12 > UBA1067 > UBA1067. The sequence continues at coordinate 4,246 of CAMEZU010000154.1, read as the reverse complement.
TCATCACCGTCTGCAGCGTGCGCACGCCGGTCACCACGGCCTTCCTCGACCAGATCCGCCGCGTCTGTCCGCCGCGCGACCAGTACCGCTTCGCCTTCCGCCTCCTGTGGCACGGCGGCGTCCTCTTCCTGCGCTACATCCACGACATCCACCAGCGCACGAACGCCTTGGAGGAGGAGCTGCACGAGTCGATCTCGAACGACGTCCTCCTGCGCCTTCTCACGATCGAGAAGACGTTCGTCTACTTCACGACGTCCCTCAAGGCCGACACGATCGCCCTCGCCCGCGCCAACACGGCGCGCCAGCTTGCGCTCACCGAGGATGACCGCGACCAGCTCGAGGACGCGCTCGTCGAGTTCCAGCAGGCCCTGGAGACGGCGACCATCCACGCGAACATCCTGAACGGCACGCTCGATACGTTCGCCTCGCTAATCAACAACAACCTGAACAACGTGATGAAGTATCTCACCGTGGTGACGATCTTCCTCGCGGTTCCGACATTGGTCACCTCGGCCTACGGCATGAACATCAAGCTCCCGTTCGTCTCGGGCGAGGGCACGCTCTCCGTCTTCTGGGGCATCGTTGCCATCTCCGCCGTCGCCGCCGGCATCATCGGCCTCGTCCTCTTCATCCTCTCGAAAAAGCGCAAGTTCTAATAACGGAAAGGTTTCGCACATCATGATTTCGGATCAGGTCAAGGTCGGCAAGGAGCGGGCTCCGCATCGTTCCCTTCACTTCGCGTGCGGTATGAAGCGCAAGGACATCAGGAAGCCGTTCATCGGCATCGTCAACTCGTACGAGTCGTTCGTGCCCGGGCACTGCCACCTCAACAAGGTCGGCCAGTACCTCAAGACGTGCATCGAGGAAGCGGGCGGCGTCGCGATGGAGTTCAACACGATCGCCGTGTGCGACGGCATCGCGATGGGCCACAGCGGCATGAAGTATTCGCTCCCGAGCCGCGAGCTGATCGCCGACTCCGTCGAGTCGATCGCGAAGGCCCACTGCTTCGACGCGCTGATCTGCGTGCCGAACTGCGACAAGATCGTCCCGGGCATGCTCCTCGGCGCGCTGCGCGTCAACATCCCCACGATCTTCGCCTCGGGCGGACCGATGGCGCCCGGCAAGCACCCGCTCACGGGCAAGGACTCCGACCTCAACACCGTCTTCGAAGGCGTCGGCGCCGAGAATGCGGGCAAGATCTCCGCCAAGGACCTTGAGAAGATCGAGGAGACCTCCTGCCCCGGCTGCGGCAGCTGCTCGGGCATGTTCACGGCGAACTCGATGAACTGCCTCTACGAGGCGTTGGGCATCGCGCTCCCCGGCAACGGCACCATCCTCGCCGTCGACCCGCGCCGCGCCGACCACTACAAGGCGTCCGCGAAGCGCATCGTCCAGATGGCCAAGAAGGGCGGTCCGCTCCCGCGCGAGATCATCACCAAGGAGGCGATGGACAACGCGCTCACCCTTGACATGGCGATGGGCGGCTCGACGAACACGGTCCTCCATACGCTCGCGATCTCCCGCGAGGCGGACATCGACTTCACGCTCGAGCGCATGAACGAGCTCTCTGCGCGTACGCCCTACATCTGCAAGCTCTCGCCGTCGGGCCATTACCACGTCGCGGACCTCGACCGCGCGGGCGGCATCATGGCGATTCTGAAGCGGCTGGTTGAGGGAAGCAGGACGCCGGGACGCAAGGACGCCAAGACGAAACCGCTGGACGTTGCGCTTCATTTGGACTGCATGACGGTCAGCGGGAAGACGCTCGGCCAGCAGATCAAGGCGGCGAAGATCAAGGACGATGACGTCATCCGCACGCTCGACAACGCCTATTCGAAGGACGGCGGCCTCGCGGTCCTCTGGGGCAACCTCGCCGAGAAGGGGTCCGTCGTCAAGAAGGGCGGCGTCGCCCCCTCGATGATGTGCTTCACCGGCAAGGCGATCTGCTTCGAGTCGCAGGAGGACGCCTGCGCGGGCATCCTCGGCGGCAAGGTCAAGCCGGGCCACGTCGTCGTCATCCGCTACGAGGGACCGAAGGGCGGACCCGGCATGCAGGAGATGCTCGCCCCGACTTCGTACATCATCGGCGCGGGCCTCGGCGAGTCCGTCGCGCTCATCACGGACGGACGCTTCTCGGGCGCCACCCACGGCGCGTGCGTCGGCCACGTCTCGCCCGAAGCTGCGGAAGGCGGCCTCATCGGCCTCCTGAAGGACGGCGACGAGATCACGATCGACATCCCGAACCGCGCGATCAACGCGAAGCTCTCCAAGAAGGAGATCGCCGCGCGCGCGAAGGCCGCGAAGCCCTGGACGCCCCGCATCAAGGGCGGCTGGCTCGAGCGCTACGCCCGTTTCGTCGGCAACGCCTCCACGGGCGCGTCGCTCAAACAGTAACCGATTATTTTGATATAATATTCCGCCATGAAGACAAAGATTCGCATTACCGACACCACCCTGCGTGACGCGCACCAGTCGCTCTGGGCGACGCGCATGCGTACGGACGACATTCTCAAGATCGCCGAGGAAATCGACAACGCCGGCTACTACTCGCTCGAATGCTGGGGCGGCGCGACGTTTGACGTCTGCATGCGCTTCCTGCGCGAGAATCCCTGGGAGCGCCTTCGCCAGATCAAGAAGGTCTGCAAGAAGACGCCGCTTCAGATGCTCTTCCGCGGACAGAACATCCTTGGCTACAAGCACTATCCGGACGACATTGTCGACCGCTTCACGGCGCTCGCGTGCGAGAACGGCATGGACATCTTCCGCGTCTTCGACGCGCTGAACGATCCGCGCAACCTCGAGCAGGCGATCGCGTGCGTGAAGAAGTACGGCGGTCACGCGCAGGGCACGCTCTGCTACACGACCTCGCCCGTCCACACGGTCGAGAAGTACGTCGAGCTCGCCAAGGAGCAGGAGGCGATGGGCATCGACTCGCTGTGCATCAAGGACATGGCGGGCATCCTCACCCCGGGCGCGGCGCGCGAACTCATCGCCGCTCTCGTCAAGGCGATGCCGGAGATGCCGATCCAGGTCCACAGCCACATGACCTCGGGCATGGCCGCGGCGATGTACATGGCCGCCGCCGAAGCGGGCGCCGGCTGCGTCGACTGCGCGATCTCCACGATGAGCTCCTTCAGCTCGCAGCCGCCGACCGAGTCGATCGTCTCGATTCTCGAGTCCGAGGGCTTCGACACGGGGCTCGACCGGCAGAAGCTTGCGACCATCAACGCCTACTTCAAGACGCTCAAGGCGAAGCGCCAGCCGCCGTCCTCCTCCAAGGTCGAGGCCGTCGACGCGGGCGTGCTCGTCCACGCGATTCCGGGCGGCATGATCTCGAACCTCCGTTCGCAGCTCGCCCAGCAGGATGCGCTCGACCGCCTCCCCGAGGTGCTCGAGGAGCTCCCGAAGACGCGCGCCGACATGGGCTATCCGCCGCTCGTGACGCCGACCTCGCAGATCGTGGGCGTGCAGAGCGTCCTCAACGTCCTCTCGGGCAAGCGCTTCTCGATGGTCACCGACGAGACGAAGCGCTACGCGGCGGGTTACTACGGCCGCACCCCGGCGAAGATCGCCCCGAAGCTCCAGAAGCAGCTCTGTGGCGGCCTGAAGCCGATCACCTGCCGTCCGGCGGACCTCCTTGAGCCCGGCCTCGTCGCTGCGGCCGACGCGGTGCCGGCGGGCCTGCTGCAGGCCGAGGAGGATATCCTCAGTTACGCGCTCTTCCCGGAAGTGGCGCTCGGCTACTTCAAGTGGCGCAAGGAGGGTGGTCCGATTCCCGCCGACGAGGAAGAGGCGAAGGCGAAGGCCGCGACGACCGCGCCCGCCCCTGCCGCCGTAGCCGCCGCTCCTGCGGCTGCCGTCCAGGCGGACATCCCGGCCGGCACGCCGGTCGAGGCGCCGCTCAACGGCACGTTCTACCGCAGCGACGCGCCGGGCAAGCCGCCGATGGCGGGCGACGGTGCGGCCGTCAAGGCCGGTGACGCCGTCTGCGTCGTCGAGGCGATGAAGCTCTTCAACCCGATCAAGGCGACGGCCGCAGGCAAGATCACGTTCCTGGTCGAGCACGGCAAGGCCGTGACGAAGGGCCAGGTCATCGCCGTGATCGCGTAAGCAAGGCGCGAGACCAACCAGCTAAAGGGGCGTCCGAAAGGGCGCCCCTTTTATTCGTCGCAGAGGTCTCCGACCGCCGATGGTGAGACACGGATTACAAATCCCTAACCCGACTTTCCACGTTCGCCTGGGCGGC
>CAMEZU010000153.1 GCA_945947925.1 uncultured Verrucomicrobiota bacterium | reverse complement strand
TCCCTCGGCAACCACATGCACGCGAACGGCATCAACCTCGAACTCTACGCGAAGGACTACCGTCTCGCGCCGGACGCGGGCATCGGCTGGTCTCTCTATTCGGGCGATGACTACAAGGAGTACTACTCGCAGTTTCCGGCGCACAATACGGTGATGGTCAACTCGCGCTCGACGTACCAGGTGATGAAGAGTTATCATCCGTTCACGCTCGAAGCGCATGGCGAGAACTGGGCGACGGTCCGTTTCCGCGAACCCTGCACCGGCGCGGACCAGCAGCGCACGGTCCGATACGTGAAGGACGAAGACGGCGCCTACTTCGTCGACGTCTTCCGTTCACGAGTCGGGGAGGGGGCAGAGTGGCACGACTACTACTACCACAACCTCGGCGATTCGCTGACGCTGAACGGACCGGTGAAGCCGACGGAGCAGATCGCGTTCGTCGAGTCGGGACTCTATGCCTTAAGCTACATCAAGGAGAAGTTTGCGCGTGAAGGCTCCGGCGATTGCCTCGCGACGTTCGACTGGGCGCGTCCCGAGGGGAACGTGCGGATGCGCGTCTTCATGAACGGCGCGGAAGGACGCACGTTCATCCAGGCGATGGCCCCGGCGACGGAAGGGCTCTCGCGCATCAAGGATCCGAACTACAACATCACGCGCGACTCGCGCACGCCCGTCCTCGTCGTCCGTCAGGAAGGCGAGGCCTGGACGCGTCCCTTCCTCGCGGTGATGGATCCGAGCGGCACGGTCGCCTCAGTCGATTTCGCGGCCCAGAAGATTCTCGTGCATCGCACGAACGGTAAAACGGATACAATCGACCTATGATAACGGCACTTCTCGCGGCGCTCCTCGCCTTCGTCAATCCGATTGTGGACATGGACATGTCCGACCCCGACTGCGCGTCGGTGGACGGCACGAACTTCTATCTCACGGTCTCGAGTTTCACGGACGTTCCCGGACTGCCGATCTACCGGTCGACGGACCTCGTCAACTGGCAGCCGGTCGGACACGCGCTCACGGCGCGTCCGTCGGCTTGCACCTGGACGCGGCGTGGACAGGGTGTGTGGGCACCGGCGATCCGCTTTCATGACGGACGGTGGTTCATCTTCTGGGGAGATCCCGATGTCGGCATCTTCCAGGTCACGGCGCCGCGTCCCGAGGGTCCGTGGAGCGAACCCGAACTCGTCCGCGCGGGGAAGGGCCTCATCGATCCGTGTCCGCTCTGGGACGAGGATGGCACGCTCCATCTCGCGAACGCCTTTGCCGCGAGTCGGACGGGATACAACTCGGTGATCGCGATCGACGGAAGGATCGTCTATGACGGAATCCCGGACGGCAACCACACGATTGAGGGTCCGAAGCTCTATCGCCACGGCGGGTACTACTGGATCTTCGCTCCGGCGGGTGGCGTGGTGACGGGTTGGCAGCTCGCGCTCCGGTCGAAGAACCTGTACGGACCGTATGAAGCCCGCATCGTGCTGGCACAGGGGAAGACGCCGATGAACGGTCCCCACCAGGGCGCATGGGTCCGCAAGGCGGACGGCACGGACTGGTTCCTACACTTCCAGGACAAGGGGTATCTCGGGCGCGTCCTCTGTCTGCAGCCGATGGCGTGGTCCGCGGACGGTTGGCCGGTGATGGGCGAGAAGGGTGAGCCTGTATTGTCCTGCGGTGAAATCGCCAACGCGACGCCGACAACATCGCTGCTCGATTGGGTGTCGGACGGACCGGTCTACGATTTCTGCGGCAAGCCGCGTCTGTATTCGGGCGCGTCCCGGGTGACGAAATTTCCGGCGGCAGCCTTTACGGCGAAGGCGACGGTTTGCGTGACGGCCAAGACCGAAGGTGCGGTGGACGGACTCCTCCTCGCCGGCGACCGGGAGGTACGTTTCGGATTGCGCCTGGCGGAGGGACGCTTCGAGCTCGTGCTCAAGGACGGCGAAAGGGTGTCCGTCCTCGGCACGCTTCCCGCCCGCGAGCTCGATGCCGGCGCGCTCAAGGCCTGGACGTCGGGTGAGCTCGTTCTCGAGGCCCGCGTCAAACCCGCCGCCGCCGATCCGCGCCGATGCGACGTCGTCTTCGCCCGCAAGGACATCGTCTCAAGCCCCGTCCGCCTCGCCAACTCCATCTGGCAAGGCGTCAAAATCGGCCTCGCCGCCGAACCCGTCAAATCCCCCGCACTCAACTGGCTGGACCAAGCATCCGAACTAATCTTCTGACACGGTGGTTCTTGATTCGACAATGCCCGCGAAGACGTGCTCCCGTACATCGCCGACCCCGCGGAGCTCGAACTCTGGAATCGGGAATTCTTCCATCGCATCGTCCGGCGCATCAAATTCCGCTGACCGCCCGTAAGGCGGTTATCTTGTGCGTCAGGAGGTCCGCGTCGAAACGCGCGTCATCCGCCTTGACTTCGAAGATGTCGATTGCGCCGGCAAGTTCGTCCTCACAAAGGCTTCGTTTAGTCCACTCCCCGATTTCGGGTATGGCGCGAGCGTCTGCAAGTCGGTAGAATATGCGGTGAAACTTGCGAGAGGTTCGCCGGTTATCTATCTACTGAGGAAGGGGTGGACATGAAAAAGCTGATGTTTGCGGCTGCCGTGGCGCTTACGGGCGGCGTTTGGGCGACGGATTATGTCTGGACGGGGAATACGCCGTCCGCGCAGGACTGGTTCGACGTCAATAACTGGGCGGTCGACGGACAGGTGCCGGCAACCTATCCGCAGGCCGGGGATAAGGCGATCTTCGAGAAGGATGCGACTCTCAACGTCAATAACGAGATGTCCGTCGGCGAACTGGTCGTCAATGCGACTCTCACGCACCGCCGCGACAAGTGGCTCACCGTCGGCAAGATCTCGGGCACGGGCAAGATCGTGCTGATGAACCGCGGCCGTTTGCGCAACATCAACGGCACGGACGTCGACTGTCCCGTTGACATCGAAATCGGCACCTCCGACACGACGGACTGCGCCAACCACAGCGCAATGCCGTATCTGCAGGGCAACGGGGCGGACTTCAAGATTTCCGGCAACCTCTCCGGTTCGGGTCATGTCTTCCTCACCATGGCCGGCTACAAGGGCGTGCGCTTCGCCGGCGACAATTCCGATTTCACCGGCACGGTGCACGTCGACGGCAACAACCAGAACCGCGTCAAGTTCGATGCGGCGTCCGCCGGCTTCTCGAACGGCGCGGTGATCGTCCATGGCAATCCCGACGACGATCTTCACTTCTCCTACACCGAGGGTGACGCAGGGGAGTCAGGTACAATCCGCTTCGGTTCCTTCAGAACCGAGACGCATACGACCGATCATTATCCCATCCGCTTCAATGGCCCGTGGCCGAAGTACGCGACACTTGAAGTCGGCGCGAACAACGCCGAGGACGATGCGCTGACACTGAAGATGGGTGAGAACAACTGGAATACGGGTCTCGTCAAGCTCCGTAAGGTCGGCACGGGGACGCTTGAAATCTGGCATACTGGTCATCAGATCGGTACGGAACTGGTTGGCGGCACGTTGCTCGTGAATTCAGCCGATGCCCTTAACGGCAAGACCAACGGCGAACTCGGGCATCTTTTTGGCGAGACGACGGTGACGTTCCTCGGTGGTACGCTCAAGTACGGGCGCGACCTTTGGACAGACCCGGCGAATCCGACGGATGTGACCACGGATTGGTCGGAACTCGTCAAGAATTCCACGGCCGCGATCTCGGTCGATACGGACGGAAAGGACGTCGTCTGGTCCAATGGCGCAATCGGCGCAAATAATCCCGAGGTGCCCGGCTTGGTGAAGAAGGGTGATGGCGAGCTTTATTTGTCGTCCTACGATGATAATGTTTTCTCGCTCTTCAAGGACGCATCGAAGACCCATGTCATCGAGGGTGGTACACTCGCGATTCGCAACGGCCGCCGTAATAACGCGCCGGATCTCAAGGCGAAGATCCTCGGCACGGGTACGCTTCGTCTCGTCACGTTCGAGAATGCAGGCGGATGGCGTCTTCGCGGCAAGGGTTTCGAAGGAAGCGACCACGGCGCGTTCGAGGAATTCCAAGGCACGATTGACTGGGCAAACACGGAAACGGGTGAAGGCAATGCGATTGGCTTCATGCTGCAGGAGGTCGATCTCGATATGCATCAGGCGAATTTCCTCGTCTCAGGCAATCCCGCCTCGCGGACGATTGTGATGACGGGCGAGAACGGGTACCGCAGTGCGGCGAAGGTCATCGTCGACGCGTACAACCATCTGCATCCGAATGCGGTGGTGCAGGTGAAGGGCACGTATGCGATGGACATTAAAGGACAGACGTATGACAGTTACCTCAACGGCACGTTGACGTGCACGGATTCGGGTGTCGTTCGGATCACCAAGACGGGACCGCGCACGTTCGCAATCGGTCCGGATTTCTCCGCGCCGGAAGGTTCGACGATTGCCGTCAATGAAGGTATTTTCGAACTCACCGCCGAAATGACGGCTGCGCAGCTGTCGTCGTATCTGACGCTCGCGGATGGTGTGGCGCTGACAGGCGAGGGGACGTTCGGCGCAGTCGATCTGACGAAGCACGACCTGGTCATTCCCGTCACGAAGGAGACGGCGGACAAGGAGACCGTCTATACGCTTCTCACGGCGACTTCGGTGACGGGTGAGTTCTCGTCCGCGATGCTGACGCAGCTTGATGCGCTTAATGCCGGTGAAAAGCACGGACATTGGAAACTGTCGAAGGTCGCGCAGCCTGACGGCACGGTCAAGGTCGTCCTGCGCTGGGCCAAGTTCGGCCTTGCCATCATCGTCAAGTAAGCATTTGTGATGAGTGTCATCACCGCACTCCTTGCGTCCGTCACGCTCCTGCCCTCGCCGTTTCTGGATAACCTGAAGCGCG
>CAMEZU010000152.1 GCA_945947925.1 uncultured Verrucomicrobiota bacterium | reverse complement strand
GGATCGCGCGGATCCATCCCCTCGCGGACCTCGTCCCCGTCGGAGAAGGAATCGCAGCATCCGTGAACCAACCATTCCCCGAAGAGGTCGTGCAGGGCGGAGATGTCAACCGTACCGATCATGCGGCCATTATATCAAAAACACACCTCCACCTCAAAACAGAAGCAATTCATTCGCCAACCCTGGTCCTGCCACAAATCCCGCTTGCCCTTCTCGGGAAGGAAATCATATAATATCCTCATTAGGGAAATTCATCAACACCTTACGAAAGGAAAATTATGGCTCGTTTCACTCTTCCGCGCGACATCTATCACGGCAAGGACGCCCTTGCGACTCTCAAGACGCTCACCGGCAAGCGCGCGATCATCTGCGTCGGCGGCGGTTCCATGGCCCGCGGCGGCTTCCTGCAGCGCGCCGAGGACTACCTCAAGGAAGCCGGCATGGAGGTCAAGGTCTTCTCCGGCATCGAGTCCGACCCCTCCGTGGAGACGGTCATGAAGGGTGCGGCCGTCATGCAGGAGTTCCAGCCCGACTGGATCGTCGCGATGGGCGGCGGCTCGCCGATCGACGCGGCGAAGGCGATGTGGATCAAGTACGAGTATCCGGAGACGACGTTCCAGGACATGTGCAAGGTCTTCGGGCTTCCGAAGCTCCGCACGAAGGCGAAGTTCGTCGCGATCTCCTCGACCTCCGGCACGGCGACCGAGGTCACGGCCTTCTCGATCATCACCGACTACGCCCAGGGCATCAAGTTCCCGATCGCCGACTTCGAAATCACGCCTGACATCGCGATCGTCGATCCGGAGCTCACGCTCACGATGCCGCAGAAGCTCTGCGCGCACACGGGCATGGACGCGCTCACGCACGACCTCGAGGCGATCGTCGCCGTCGCGCACTCGCCCTATTCGGACGCGCTCGCCCTCCACTCGATGAAGATGATCCGCGACTCGCTCGTCAAGAGCTATCAGGGCGATGCGGCGGCCCGTGCGGTCATGCACGACGCGCAGTGCCTCGCCGGCATGTCCTTCTCGAACGCCCTTCTCGGCATCGTCCACTCGCTCGCCCACAAGACGGGTGCGGCGTTCTCGGGCGGACACATCATCCACGGCGCGGCGAACGCGATGTACCTGCCGAAGGTGATCAAGTTCAACGCAGCGGTTCCGTTCGCGGCCGAGCGCTATGCGATGTGCGCCGAGGAGCTCAAGCTCGCGGGTGCGGAGACGTCGCAGGAGGCGAAGATCGCCGCGCTGATCGCGTGGTGCCGGAAGTTCAACGACGACCTCAACATCCCGCACTGCATCAAGGACTACGCCGCGAACGGTCTTCCGGGCGAAGGCATGGTCAAGGCCGACGAGTTCGAGGCGAAGGCCGCGCAGATCGCCGAGAACGCGATGGGCGACGCCTGCACGGGCTGCAACCCGCGCACGATGGACGCGAAGCTCATGGAGAAGGTCCTCCGCTGCTGCTGGGACGACAGCGAAGTCGACTTCTGATAAGAGGTCGAGGTTTAGGTTTTAGGTTTAGGTTTTAGGTTTAGGTCTAGGTCTAATATCTAGGCCTAGACCTCTTCTCTAGACCTAGATCTTCCAGCCGCCGATGCCGAGGTTGCGGCAGATCTCGGAGATGAGAATCGCCGAGACGAAGGCGGGGGCGATGTAACGCACCAGGAAGAGGAAGAGTCGTTTCGCCTTGAACGGATGCCCTTCCGCCTCCACCTCGTCCGTCAGCGTCCGCTTGGGTAGCACCCAGCCGACGAAGACGCAGGTGAGGATCGCGACGATCGGCATCAGGATGCAGCTCGTCGTGAAGTCGAAGAAGTCCAGGAACTGAAGCTTGCAGATCGTGATGTCCGCCCACGCGCCATAGCCGAGCGCGGAGAACGCCGACAGGAAGCAGATGAGCGCGCCGGTGAAGAACGTGGCGGCCTTGCGCTCGATCTTCAGGAGGTCGCAGAACGAAGCGACGCAGGCTTCGTAGAGCGAGATGGCCGAAGTCGCGGCCGCGAAGATGACGAGCGCGAAGAACGCGAAGCCGAGCCACGCGCCGGCGCGTCCAAGCATGGCGAACACCTTCGGCAGCGTGATGAACATCAGTCCCGGACCCTGACTCATCGCCTCCTTGACGGGCGTTCCCGTCTTCACGGCGAAGAGGTAGACGACCGGGATGATCATGAGGCCCGCGATGATTGCGATGAGCGTATCGAAGATCTCGATGCGGCGGACGCACCGCTCGATCGAATCCGACTTCTTCATATACGAGCCGTACGTCACCATAATGCCCATCGCCAGCGAGAGCGAATAGAACATCTGGCCCATCGCGCCGAGAATCGTCTTGCCGAGCGTGGCGAACGAGAACTGCCCTTCGGCGTTGCGCAGGCAGTCGAAGTTCGGCAGCAGGTAGTAGCCGATGCCCGACCCGGACCCCGGCAGGCACACGACGTAGACCGAGATGCAGACCGCGAGGACGAGCAGGAGCGGCATGAGGACGAGATTCGATTTCTCGATGCCGTTCTTGACGCCGAGGACGATGACCGCCGCGCAGCCGAGGATGAAGAGGATGCCGTAGCCGAACGGCGCGAACGGCGCGGAGATGAAGCCCGTGAAGAACTGCGCGGAGTCCACAGCCTCGGGTCCCATCAGTTCTGCTCCCGTAAAGGCCATCTGCGCGTAGGTGGTGAAATACTTGATCACCCAGCCGCCGATGACGCAGTAGTACGGGACGATCAGGATCGGGATGATCGTCGCGAGGAGACCGAGGAAGCCCCACCCGCGGTGGAGCTTCGAGTAGGCCGTCAGCTGGCTCTGCTGGGTCTTGCGCCCGATGGCGATCTCGGTCAGCATCAGCGTGAAGCCGAGCGTCGCCACCAGGATCAGGTAGACGAGGAGGAAGGTTCCGCCGCCGTACTGGGCCGCGAGATACGGGAAACGCCAGAGGTTTCCGAGACCAATCGCCGACGCCGCGGCCGCCAGCACGAAGGCGAGCGACCCGGACCAACTTGCACGTTCTTTGCTCATGGCATGTATTGTATCAGAAATTGACGGACAGGCCAACCTGCCAGATTGTCAGGTCGCAGCACGTCATCGTGCGACCGCGTCGTCCGTCGCGGTTGTGATGGCCGGCCGTCACCATCTCGCGGACGGACGCGAAGGCGGAGAGCCACTCCGTCAGCTGGTAAGAGGCCGTCAGCTGGATGTTATAGGTTTGGACGCCAGTCTGGTGGTTCTTGTCCGCCCCTTTCGCGAAACGATACTCGTTCATGCGTCCGTCGCCGATCTCAAGGAACGCGGCGGGCGTGAGCGTAAGGCCGTCCAGGACCGTGTAGGACTGCTTGAGGCCGATCGTCGTGTCCGTCCAGCCGCCCTGGTTCGCGCCGACGCGCATGCGCCAGTACGGCGTCACGTACGGGTTCGCAAGCTTTCCCTGCCAGTCCCACTCGTAGTCCGAATGCGAACGCTCGACGCCGGACTTCGCGTTGCTGTAGCACATCCAGTAGACCATGACCTCGTTCGTGAGCGTCCAGTCCTCGGCAAACGCCCAGTCGTAGCCGTAGTAGGCACCCCAGTCATGCTCGTTGAAGCAGCGCTGCCAGTACGGCGAACGGTTGGTGAGATCCGTCTGGTTCCAGTGGATGATGCCGAAGCGACCGAGCGTCTCGGCCGGCAGCTCGAGCACGACAGTATTGTTCCAGGTCGGACGGTCCTCCACCACCGCACCGCGCGAGGTCGCCACGGACGAGACGTCCGTCGAATACGTGAAATTGAACCGAACCCCATGCGCGAACACACCCGAACACAACCCGGCAAACCCCGCCAGAACCGCCACCTGCCTCGAATTCATCATGACTTCCTTATTATGAATACAGAATGGCCGAAATTATATCACCGCCACGGACCGATGTAAAGGAAGAGATTCATCTTTTGTAACATCCGCCGATTTTGCCTTACAATTACTGTAATACGAGATGATAGTTAAGGCTTTTACATCTCAACTTTGAACACTTTAGAAGACTTGTCAAAAGATGGCACGGCGCGTGCTAGCGATTGTTGAAGTTTTCACTAACCGTAAACGTGAACGAAACGAAAAGACAAAAAATGAGCAAGTACGTTGACTCCGTCATGGCCGGCCTCAAGGCCCGCAACGCGAACGAACCCGAGTTCCTTCAGGCTGCCGAGGAAGTCCTCTCGACCCTCGACCCGGTCCTCAAGGCCAATCCCCAGTACGAGCAGAACGCGATTCTCGAGCGCATTGTCGAGCCTGAGCGCGTCGTGATGTTCCGTGTTCCGTGGGTGGATGACAAGGGCATCGTCCGCGTCAACCGCGGCTACCGCATTCAGCAGAACAGCGCGATCGGTCCGTACAAAGGCGGTCTTCGTTTCGATCCGTCGGTGAACCTCTCCGTTCTCAAGTTCCTCGCGTTCGAGCAGGTCTTCAAGAACTCGCTCACGACCCTCCCGATGGGCGGCGGCAAGGGCGGTTCAGACTTCAACCCGAAGCAGAGCCCGCACACCCCCGGCAAGCGCTGCAGCGACGCGGAAGTCATGCGCTTCTGCCAGAGCTTCATGACGGAGCTCTTCCGCCACATCGGTCCGGACACGGACGTCCCGGCTGGTGACATGAACGTCGGCGGCCGCGAGATCGGCTACCTCTTCGGCCAGTACAAGCGCCTCGCCAACGAGTGGACGGGCGTCCTCACGGGCAAGCACCTCTCCTACGGCGGCTCGCTCATCCGTCCCGAGGCGACCGGCTACGGTGACATCTACTTCGCCGAGAACATGCTCGCCATGCGCGGCGAAACCTTTGAGGGCAAGAACTGCGTGATCTCCGGTTCGGGCAACGTCGCCATCTACGCGGCCGAGAAGCTCATCCAGCTCGGCGCGAAGGTCCTCACGCTCTC